>DATAGR010000611.1:0-3708 GCA_036263575.1 Aquihabitans sp.
CCGCCGCCCGCTCGGCCCAGCGGCGGAGCCACCCGGTGAAGGCGGCACGGACGTCGCCCACGAGCTCGTCCGGCGCGTAGAAGGCATCGGCCAGCGGGGCGAGCAGCTCGTCGTCGTCCGCTCCGTCGGTCGGGACCTTCGCCAGCTCCCGGTGGAAGACGACCTGGTCGGTCTCGGTCCGGACGAGCACGTCGAACAGGTCGGCGATCAGGTCGTCGTCGCCCTCGCGCCAGTCGCCCCAGCCGAGGCGCGCGGCCATCATCGCCCGGTACGACGCCTGGTAGGTGGTGGCGTAGCCGTCGAGCGCCCGCTGGAGCGGCTCGAGGTCCTCGACCAGCGGGCCCAGGGCGTTGGCCAGCTGCAAGAGGTTCCACTGGGCGACCTGCGGCTGGGTGCCGTAGCGGTACCGCCGGGTGGCGGCGTCGGTGGTGTTCGGCGTCCAGTCCGGGTCGAAGCTCTCGAGCCAGCCGTAGGGCCCGTAGTCGATGGTGAGGCCGAGGATCGAGAGGTTGTCGGTGTTGAGCACCCCGTGGACGAACCCGACGCGCATCCAGTGCACGACCAGCTCGGCGGTGCGGTCGCACACCTCGGCGAAGAACGGCCCGACGAGATCGCCGAGGTCGGCGTCGGCGTCCCAGAGGTGGGGGAGGTCGTTGCGCAACGTGAACTCGACCAGGGCGCGGAGGAGGTCGAGGTCGTTGCGCGAGGCGGGCAGCTGGAACGTGCCGAAGCGGGTGAAGGAGGGGGCCACCCGGCAGACCACGGCGCCCGGTTCGGGGTGGGGGTTGCCGTCGTAGAGCACGTCGCGGACGACGGCGTCGCCGGTTGCCACGAGCGAGAGCGCCCGGGTGGTCGGCACGCCGAGGTGGTGCATGGCCTCGCTGCAGAGGAACTCGCGGACCGACGACCGCAGCACGGCCCGCCCGTCGGCGGTGCGGGAGTACGGGGTGGGCCCGGCGCCCTTCAGCTGGAGCGTCTGGTGCCCGGCCGCGGGCGTGGTGATCTCGCCGAGGGCGATGGCCCGGCCGTCGCCGAGCTGACCGGCCCAGCTCCCGAACTGGTGGCCGCCGTAGGCGGCGGCGAACGGGTCGGCGCCGGCGGGCACCCGGTTGCCGCCGAAGACCTGGGCGAAGTCGTCCGAGGCGCACACCTCGGGGGTGAGGCCGAGCAGCTCGGCGACCTCCGGCGACCAGGCGACCGTGCGGGGCGAGGCCACCGCCGTGGGGAGCTGGCGGCTGTAGGCGGCGCCGTGGACCTGGCGCCGCCGGGGCGAGACCTCCGGGTCGCCGGGGAGCTCGCGCGTGAACCGGTTGTCGAACGGCAGGTGGTCGAGGTCTGCGATGGGGCCGGCGGTCGGGCGTGCGGTCTGGGGGAGCGCCATGGTCCGACGCTATCGGCGCACTCCCGAGCTGCCGAGGGCCCGACCGTGCCGGCACCCGGACGGGTGCCGGCACGTCGCCGTCGGTAGCGGGCTGGTCAGCGGCGCTTGAAGCCGGGGTTGAAGGCCCGGGCGGCCCCGGCTTGCGGGCGCGTCGACCGCGGCGGGCGGACGAGCTCCCGAGGTAGCGGGGTGGCTGGCCGGCGGGCGGCCGGCGGCCGCTTCGACGGTTGGGTCCGTCGGGTGGGCTTGGGGGTTGGCATGGGTGCACCTCCTCTCGCGAGCCGAGGTGGTCGTCCCGGCGGACGCCATGCGCCCGAGGGGCGGTGACATCGGTGCCGGGTCGGCCGACCGGTCGGGTCGGACAGGGGAGCGAGCCGTCTTGCGTCGCTCCCGGGAGCTCCACCGGGCCGGGGTGGCCTCGGGCGTGGAGCGGCCTCGTCAGAGGAAGGAGGTGATCAGCACGGGCCCACCCTGGCGGCCGGCGCCGCTCGCGGGCAACCGATTATCCACGCGCTGGTCGACGGGGGCGCGCTCGGGCTCGCGCCCGATCCCGCGACCGTGCCGGGTGGAGCGGCGTTGCCGCCGAGGAGGCGCGCCCCCCCGCCAGGCGACCGTCAGGTGGTCAGGCGGCGCCGGCCGCCGGGCGGCCGGCGACCTCGGCCTCGGTGGCGACGGCCGTGCCCGCCAGCGGGCGGCGGGCGGCCAGGCCGGCGAGGCGGGCCCGTGCCGCCGGCTTCGAGATCGGGCGGGCGCCGAGGCGGCGCTGGTGGGCGACGACCTCGGGCTCGGCGCGCGTCTTGGCCCACCCCTGGCGGACCAGGTACCACGGGGGCTTGCGGGCCTCGCGCAGGTCGCGCACCAGGCGCCGGGCGAAGGTGGTCCAGCGGCCCTCGCGGATCAGCAGGGCGTCGGCGAGGAGGCCGTTCGCCCGCAGGCGGTGCACGAGCTCGGCGGCGAAGATGCCCTCGGCGATCACGACCGGTGCGCCCTCGCGCTCGATCGTGCGGTGCCCGACCGCCCGGTTCTCACCGAAGACGTAGGTCGGCACCTCGACGCGCTCGGACCGGCACAGCTCGTCGAGCGCGGCCACGGCGGCGTCCGGGTCCCACGACGCCGGGTCCTCCCAGTCGACGACGCCCGACGGCGTCAGCGGCATGTCCGGATCGGTGCCGTCCCGGTAGAAGTCGTCGAGGGCGACGATCGGGAGGCCGGCGGCCCTTGCCACGTGCGTCTTGCCGCATCCCGACGGCCCGGCCAGCAGGACCACCTCGGCGAGGAGGGGGCGGGGGTCCGGCGCGGTCGGCACGGAAGCTCATGGTGCCAGGTGATCGCACCGGGCGCACGCGGGCCCGAGCACCGCTCGGTACGGGCACCGCCGGTACGGGCACCGCCGGTACGGGCACCGCTCGATGCGGGCGCTCTCAGTACGGGCGCTCGCCCAGCCAGGCCGGTGCTCGCTCCAGCAGGTAGGCGCTGACCTCGTGGCAGCGGTCGAGCACGTCGCACAGCAGGTCCTGCTGGCCGACGTAGACGCTCGACAGCGACACCTCGACCTTGCCGATGATGCCGACGGTGCGATCGGCGCCGTCGGTGACCGACGCGAACGAGTCGATGGCGGAGACCTCGAGGGGCAGCTCGGGCCCGGCCACGCCGGCCAGGTCCGTGGCCAGGATCAGCAGATCGGGCCCCGCCGGCAGCGGTGGCAGGCCCCAGTTGAAGTGCAGCGGGAACCGGTGGAGGTCCGGTGGGTCGTCGTCCTCGTCGAGCTCGAGCACCAGGTCCTCGAACGAGAGCAGCACCCGGGGATCGATCTCTAGGGCGAGGTGGAGGTCGAGCGGGCCGCCGCAGGCGTCCTCGGGGTGGAGGTCGACCTCCCACGCCTGGCGGAGCGAGTAGGTCTCGACGAAGTGGCGTTCGTCGTGGACGTGGAAGCCGTGGTCGACGGCGTGGTCCTTCAGATCGGCGACGAAGCCGGCGACGTCGATGACCGCCACGTGCACTCCTTGTCTTCGGTGTTCGGGGACGGGGTCAGCCTGCCACGCCCCGCTACGGTCGCCGGACGTGGATGCCGGCAGCGAGGACCCCCGCCGGATCGCCGCCGTGCTGGACGACGCCGCCGCCGCGGTCGCCGACGCACTGGCCGCCACCGCCGACTGGGGCGAGGCCGGCACCCGCCCCGGCCAGCACCACACCGACCTCGCCACCGACGCCGCCGCGGTCGAGGTGCTCACCCGTGCGGGCTACGGCGTCCTCAGCGAGGAGAGCGGCCGCCACGCACCGGAGCGACCGGTCACCGTCGTGGTGGACCCGCTGGACGGGTCGACGAA
>DATAGR010000612.1:0-8752 GCA_036263575.1 Aquihabitans sp.
GTCGCCGGCTTCCTGGCCTACGCGGTGTTCCGCGCCGCCAAGGTCGAGGGCCCCGCCGAGCCGCTGCTCAAGCTCGGCCGGCGGCGGGCGGCACCGGCCCGTGCCGACGACGACACCACCACCGGCACCGACGAGCCGACGTAGGCGCCGGAGCCGTCGAGCACGCCAGCCGTCCACCGATACCACCGGGCTGGGCCAAGTTCAAGGGTTGACCTCGGCCCGTCGCGGGCGCACCCTGCAGGTGCGTCGGACGTCACATCCGACGGCACGGAACGAAACGCCACCCGCTTCGAGGAGGTGCACGAACACCGTGAGGCCCAAGGACCACCTGGAGCGTTCCCCTCCGGGGTGATCGCCACCACCGGCCGACCTGCCGGCATCGCCACCCGTTCCCATCACGGACCGCGGATGCGCCACGGAGCGGACGTCGTCAGACGCCCTCCCCGCTCGCCACCGGGCCCGTCCACCATGCGGCGGGAGCGATCTCGGAGAGGTCGGCCACCAGTCGACATCCCGCCGGAGCGTCACACCGTGACGAGCCGGCGGGATGTTCGCGTCCGGGGCCGGGTGCTGTCGTGCCTCGCGCCGGCCAGGCGGCGCCTCAGGCGGGCGGGATGGGCGGCAGCGGCGGCTGGTCGAGCGGGCCGGGCGGCGGCACGGGTGGGGCCGTCGGGATCTCGACGACCGGCGGCGGCACCACGCCCTCGCCGAGCGGCTTGGCGGCCTCGGCGGCCCGCTCCCGGTCGGCCTGGGCCAGGCGGCGGCCGAGGTCGGCCCGGCCGTCGGTCGAGCGCTGGGCCCGTGCCGCGTCGCCGCCGTCGGCGCCGGTGAACAGCTCGGCGACCGCGCCCAGTGCGCCCATGCCGCTCGAGAAGTCGGCGGGAAGGAAGATCTTGGTGGCGTTGCCGTTGGCGATGCGCCCCAGGGCCTCCAGGTACTTGACCGCCAGCAGGTCGGGCGACGGGTTCCCGGCGTGGATGGCGTCGTACACGGTGGTGATGGCGAGTGCCTCGCCCTCGGCCACCGTGAGCTGGCGGAACCGCTCGGCCTCGGCGAGGGCCTTGGTGGCCTCGGCGTCGCCCTGGGCCTGGAGGATCTGGCGCTGGCGCTCGCCCTCGGCACGGAGGATCGCCGACTCCTTCTCGCCCTCGGCGGTGGTGACCGCCGCCGACCGGCGGCCGTCGGCCTCGGTGACCACGGCGCGTCGGGTCCGCTCGGCCTTCATCTGCTCGTGCATGGCGTGCATGACGTCGGGCGGCGGGTCGATCCGCTGGATCTCCACGCGCACGACGCGCACGCCCCACTTGTCGGTGGCGTCGTCGAGGATGTCGCGCAGGCCGTGGTTGATCGTGTCGCGGCTCGTGAGGGCCTGGTCGAGCTGCATGTCGCCCACGACGTTGCGCAGGTTCGTCTGGGCCAGCTTGGTGACGGCGAGGATGAAGTTGGCGACGTTGTAGACGAGGCGCTGGGGGTCGGTGGGCTCGTAGTAGACGACGGCGTCGACCGACACCACGACGTTGTCGGAGGTGATGACCTCCTGCGGCGGGACGTCGACCACCTGCTCGCGCATGTCGACGAGGCGGATCTTGTCGACGAACGGGACGATGACCCGCAGGCCGGGGTCGAGGGTCTCGCGGTACTTGCCGAGCCGCTCCTTCACGCCCCGCTGGAAGGGCTGGACGATCTTGACGGCGCTGGCCGCGAAGATCAGGAAGAAGAAGGCGATGATCGCCAGGGCGACGACGAGCTCCACGGTGGTGTCTCCGGGTCGGGGTCAGGTGGGGGCGGGCGGATCGAGCGGCGGTGGCGTGGCGACCGTCGGGTCGTAGCGCACGAGCAGGCGGGTGCCTCGGACCTCGACCACCGACACGGTGGCGCCGACCGGGATCTGCTGGCCGTCGGTGCTCTCGGCGCGCCAGTGCTCGGTGCCGAGCATCACCGAGCCGTGGTCGTTGGCGCCGTCGATCGCCTCGATCACCCGAGCCGTCTGCCCGATCTGGCGGTGCGAGCCGATGCCGAGCACCGGTCCCTCCAGGTCGAGGCGCCGGGCGAGGGGGCGCAGGGCGAGGAACGACCCGACGGAGACGCCGAGGAAGGCGACCCACTCGAGGCCGAGGGGGACGCCGGCGAAGGCGAGCAGCGACGCCACGCCCGCGCCGACGGCGAAGGGGGCGAGGAAGAACGAACCGGCGACCGCGAGCTCGCCCAGGCCGAACACGACGGCGGCGATCAGCCAGATCCAGCACCAGGTCTCGGCCTCGCCCCAGTCCACGTCGGTCCCACTCCTCCGCTCGCCGCCGTCCGGGTCAGGGTAGTGCGGGGCCGCCCGCACGGGTGACCGACATCCGCCCGTCCACCGCCGGTCCGAGGTCGGGGCCGGTCAGTGTCGCCGGGCCTTGCTTGTACCGTTCCCGTCCGTGACCTCCGCCGATCTCCGCCTCCTCAGCGTCCACGCCCACCCCGACGACGAGGCATCGAAGGGCGCCGGCACCGTCGCCCGGTACACCGCCGAGGGCGTCCACGCCACGCTGGTCTGCTGCACCGGCGGCGAGGCCGGCGACATCCTGAACCCGGCGATGGACCGGCCCGAGGTGCGCGAGCGCCTGCCGCAGGTCCGCCAGGAGGAGCTCGAGCAGTCGGTGGCCATCATCGGCTACCAGACGCTCGAGATGCTCGGCTACCGGGACTCCGGCATGCCGGGCACGCCGGAGAACGCCGACCCCCGGGCCTTCGCCAACGCCCCGCTCGACGAGGCCGTCGGCCGCCTGGTGGCGATCATCCGGCGGGACCGGCCGCAGGTCATCATCACCTACGGCGACGACCAGCAGGGCTACCCCCACCCCGACCACCTGCGCGTCTACGACATCTCGATCGTCGCGTGGGAGGCCGCCGGCGACCCCGAGCGCTTCCCGGAGGCGGGGGAGCCGTGGACCCCCTCGAAGCTCTACTACTCGGCCTGGTCGAGGGCCCGCTTCACCGCCATGCACCAGGGGTTCCTGGACGCCGGCGTCGAGTCGCCGTTCGACCAGAAGTGGTTCGACCGCCCGTCGAACGACCACCTCATCACGACGCAGATCGACGTGCGCGACTTCTACCAGGCACGCAGCGGTGCGCTGAAGGCCCACGCCACCCAGATCGACCCCACGTCGCCCTTCTGGTTCGGGCTGCCCGACGACGTCGTCGCCGGCCTGTACCCGTGGGAGGACTACCAGCTCGCCCACAGCCGGGTGCCCTCCGAGCTCCCCGAGTCCGACCTGTTCGCCGGCCTGCGCTGACGGGTTCCGTCGATCGGCCCGGCGGGCCGGGGGCGCCGCCTGGGTACGCTCGCTGCTCCGTCGGCCTGGAGGTCCCCGTGGTGCAGTACCTGTCGAGCGAGTGGGTGGCGCGGCTGGCCGAGTTGGGCGCCGGCCTGCCGGAGGTCCCGGGCGCCACGGCGACCGTCGAGGTGGTCGTGCCGGGGTCGCCGACCGGTGAGGTGCGCTACGTGGTCCGCTACGTCGACGGGCGGGTGGCCGAGGCGTCGCTCGGCGCCGCCGACGGGCCCGACGTCAGCCTGACCACGAAGTACGCCGACGCCGTGCGGCTCCTGCGCGGCGACCTCGACCTCAACGCCGAGTTCATGTCGGGTCGCATGAAGGTGGCGGGCAGCACAGGTCGCCTGCTCGACGTGCTGTCGCTCGACGGCACGCCGGAGCACCGGGCCATGCGCGAGGAGCTGGCGGCCGCCACCGACACCTGACGGCCGGTGGGCCGCGGCGCCGGCGGTCAGCGGCGACGGGCGGTCAGCCGGCGCGCTGGAGGTCGCGCAGCGGGCGGTAGCCGATGCGCTCGACGCCGGCCCGTCGCAGCATCACCGGCAGCTCGGCGTCGAAGCAGAGCAGGTGGTGGTCGTCGACCCGGCGCGACCAGGCGTCGTCGTAGGCCCGCTGCTCGGGTGAGTCGATGGCGGGGTGGAGCACCAGCTCGGTGACCCCCGGCTCGAGCTCGTGCAGGGCCTGCTCGATGGCCCGCCGGCTCCCCACGTCGCCGGCCTCGACGAGGTGGTCGGGCGACAGCACGCCCTCCTCGGCGGCGAGGGCACGGAACGGGAAGCCGACGACCCGCTCGGCTGCCGCACCGGCGAGGCGCACCGGCAGGCGGAACTCGAGGGCGAGGTCGAGGTAGATGTCGAAGAACTCGGGGCGCAGCTGCAGCGACCCCAGGTGCGAGTCGAGGTGGCTGATGTCGAAGCCCCAGAGGATCGCCCGCTCCACCTGGGCCCGCAGCTCCCGGCGGGACTCGTCGAGGTCGGCGTGGTCCCAGAGGTCCGCGAGCGTCCGGGGGAACCCGCCGTCGCCGTCGAGCAGCGACGGCGCCCGGGTGATGGGCCCCCACCGGTAGCGGTCGTGCTCGGCGTTGAGCGTGAGGTGCACGCCGACGTCCTCGCCGCGGTACCGGGAGGCGGCCTCGCGCGCCCAGGGCGCCGGCACCATGATCGTGGCGCTGGTGGCCAGGCCCGACCGCAGGGACTCGTAGACGCCGGCGTTGCAGGCGTGGCTGGCCCCGAGCTCGTCGCAGTTGACGATGACGACCTTGGCGTCGGCGGCGAAGCCCAGGCGCTCGGCCAGCTCGGTCATCGGGGGTCCTCCACCCGGGGAACGCTACCTGCGGGGGGTCGTCGCCCGGCCCGCCCGCACGACTCGCGCTACTCGAGGGGGCAGGCGCCCCAGAGGCCGGCCCCGGAGGCGGCGGCGGACGCCGAGGCCGCCGAGAGGTCGGCCCGGTGGGCGGTGTTGGGCGCGATGGACAGGGTGCGGGCGTGGCCGCCGGCCACGAGGGCGACGTTCACGAACAGGCCGTCGGCCCGCCGCCAGAGGTAGACGAGCAGCCGGCCGTAGCGATCCCGGGCCTCCGCGTCGCGCTGCACGAGCACGGGCGTGCCCGGCGGGAGCAGGTCCTTGGTCCTCGCCGACGCCTCCGGGCCGAAGCACTCGACCGGCGCGTCGGGCTTCACGGTCTCGGGCGTGTCGATCCCGAGCAGGCGGGCCCGCTCGACGCGGCCGCCGCCGAAGTCGAGGTCCAGCGTGTCGCCGTCGACCACGTGGTCGACGGCGGCGGCGGTGCCTCGCCCGCCGCCGCCGGGGAGGGCGACGACGTCCGGGCGGGCCGGCGCCGTGCACGCGGCGGCCACCACGAGCACCAGCAGCGCGACGGCGCGACGGCACCGGCGGGGGCACGCCCGACGCGGCGTGGGCGGTGGCGGCACGGCGGCTCCGATCGGGCGGACGGATCGGCGGTGGGACCGCGAGGGCGCCGGCGGGACGGCCGACGGCGCCACCCTACGACGAGGGGGTGACGCCCGACGCGGCCGGTCCGGGCCGGCGAGCCGGAGCGTCAGATGCGCTCGATGATGGTGCCGGTGCCGAGCCCGCCGCCGCAGCACATGGACACCAGGCCGTAGCGGCCGTCGGTGCGCTCGAGCTCGTGCAGGGCCTTGGTGAGCAGCACGGCGCCGGTGCCGCCGAGGGGGTGGCCGAGGGCGATGGCGCCGCCGTTCGGGTTCACCTTGTCCATCGGGACCTCGAGCTCCTTGGCCCAGGCCAGCACGACCGAGGCGAAGGCCTCGTTGACCTCGAAGGTGTCGATGTCGTCGATGGTGAGGCCGGTGCGCGAGAGCAGGCGCCGGGTGGCGTCGATCGGCCCCGTGAGCATGAGCACGGGGTCGACGCCGACCAGGCAGGTGTCGACGACCCGAGCACGCGGCGTGAGCCCGAGCTCGGCGGCCTTGTCGCTCGTCATCATCAGCAGGGCGGCGGCGCCGTCGGAGATCTGCGACGACGAGCCGGCGGTGTGGACGCCGTCCTCGCGGGCGACGGGCTTGAGCTTGGCCAGCTTCTCGAGGCTGGTCTCGCGCAGGCCCTCGTCGCGGTCGACGTGGTGCGTCGTGCCGGTGGGCTTGCCCTCCTCGTCGACGTCGGGGGCGTCGACGGCCACGATCTGGCCCTCGAAGCGGCCCTCGGCCCAGGCCTGGGCCGCGAGCTCCTGCGAGCGCAGGCCGAACTCGTCGGCGTCCGAGCGGCTGATGCCCCACTTCTCGGCGATGCGCTCGGCGCCCTCGAACTGCGAGGTGAACTCGTAGCGCTCGAAGTACGACTTGGGGATCGGTCGGCCGAAGTTGCCCGAGGCGTTGGAACCGATCGGGACCCGGCTCATGGCCTCGACGCCGCAGGCGACGGCGACGTCGACCACGCCACCCGCCACCAGGGCGGTGGCCAGGCCGGTGGCCTGCTGCGACGACCCGCACTGCGTGTCGACGGTGGTCGCGGCCACCTCGAGGGGCAGCCCGGCGGCGAGCCAGGCGGTGCGGCCGATGTCGAAGGCCTGCTCGCCGATCTGGCTCACGCAACCGGCGACCACCTGCTCGACCGTCGCCGGGTCGACGCCGGCCCGTTCGACGACGGCCCGCTGGACCGTGCCCAGCGTCTCCGCGGGGTGGAGGGTGGACAGGCCGCCGTTGCGCTTCCCGACGGGGGTGCGGACGGCTTCGACGATCACGACCTCGGTCATGCCGGCAGCGTAGACCGTGCCTTGACCGGGCGGTCAAGGCACGGGCCGCCGGCTGCGGTCACGCGGCGTGCGAGCGGTCGTCCTCGTCGGTGGGGCGGTGGGCGGCGAGCTCCGCCCGGGCCGAGGCGACGCCTCGGCGGCCGATCTCGCGCGTCCGCTCGTCCATCCGCCAGGTGCGCTTGGGTTCGAGGAGGGTGAGCTGCCGTGCCATGGTCCCAGTCTCCACAGGGGGGGTGACGGTTTCGGGTGGTCGCCTACCCGATCGGGTTGGCGATCGTGCCAACATCGTACAGGCGTTCGATCTTCCCGCCTCCGTGCCGAGGCCCGGAAAAATGTCGGGCTTCGGGACAGGAACCGGTGACCCGGGTCACGAAGCGGGTCACCCATGCGAGCCACCCCCCACTGCACGCGCCCCGCCGCGCCTCCCCGTCCCATCCGCCGGGCCCTCGCCGCCCTCGGCCTGGCATCGACCCTGCTGGTCGGCGCTGCGGCGGCCCCGACGTCGGTCGCCGCCGCACCGACGTGGGCGCCGCCCGCCACCGCCACCATCGAGCCCGGCGTGCAGACCTTCACCGAGGGTGCCCAGTGCACCGCCAACTTCGTCTTCACCGACGGCACCGACGTGTACATCGGCCAGGCCGCCCACTGCTCGGGCACCGGCGAGGCCACCGAGACCAACGGCTGCGAGGCCGGCTCCCTGCCGCTCGGCACGCCGGTCGAGGTCACCGGCGCCACCCGTCCCGGGGTCCTGGCGTACAACTCCTGGCTCACCATGCAGGCCGTGGGGGAGACCGACCCCGACGCCTGCCAGCACAACGACTTCGCCCTCATCCGCCTCGACCCGGCCGATCACGGGCGGGTCAACCCGTCGATCCCCGTCTACGGCGGCCCCGTCGGCCTCGGTGACGCCACCGCCGCCGGCGAGACCGTCTACAGCTACGGCAACTCGTCGCTCCGTGGCGGCGTCGCCGTCCTGAGCCCGAAGACCGGCACGAGCCTCGGGACCGACGCCAACGGCTGGAACCACCCCGTGTACACGCTCACGCCGGGCATCCCCGCTCGGGCAGCGCGTTCCTCGATCGCGACGGTCGGGCCATCGGCGTCCTGAGCACCCTCGCCCTGGCGCCGCTGCCGGCGAGCAACAACGTGTCCGACCTCGGCCACATGCTCGACTACCTCCGGGCCCACGGCGGACCGGCGGTCACGCTGGCCCTCGGGACCACGCCGTTCACGCCCAAGCTGATCGGCCTGGTGCCCTTCGGCTTCTGAGCGACGGCGTCGGCCGGGGCCGCCTCGTCCGGGGGCGGCCCCGGCCCCGACACCCGGTCCCTAGCGGGGCGTGCCCGGCGCCACGAGCGGCCAGGGCGTGGTGCGCTCCACGGTGAGCGCCAGGTCGAAGAGCAGCTGGTCCTCGTGGTGCCGGCCCATCACCTGCATGCCGACGGGGAGCCCGTCGAACGGCTCGATCGGGATGGACACCGCAGGGTTGCCGGTGATGTTGGCGGGGATGGTGAGGGCGCCGTTGTTGCCGCCGTCGACCTTCTGGTCGCCCACCCGCGTGTTCATCATCACCTCGGCCGGGAACGCGACGTCCGGGTTGGTCGCCGAGATGACGAAGTCGACCTGGTCGAAGAGGTCGGCCATGCGCTCGTTGGCCTCGGTCCGGGCCTGCTCGCCGCGGGCGACGACGTGGACGTCGACCATCTGCTCAGAGAGCTCCATGCCGAAGGCGATCTCCTTGGTGAGGTCGTCCTTGCACCCGGGCCAGCGGCCCTCGAGGTCGCCGTGGAGGCCGGCAAGGTTGGCGAGGGCCCAGGTGAGGTCGAGCGGCGGCAGCTCGACGGGCACGTCGACGACCACGAGACCGGCGTCGCGGGCGAGGGCCTCGGCGGCGGCGACCACCCGGTCCTGCACCTCGGTCCGGACGACGGCCGAGCCGAGCGTCGGGGCGATGGCGACCTTCTTGCCCTCCAGGTCGAACGTGCCGAGGTCGCGCTCCCAGCCGTCGATGCGGGGGAGCGAGTAGGGGTCACGGCGGTCGAAGCCGCTGGTGACGTCGTACCAGCGCGCCGCGTCGCGCACGGAACGGGCCTGGCAGCCCACGACCACGGTCATGGGGTGGATCAGGGTCCGGGGGCCGCGGGGGATCCGGCCGGCGGTGCCCTTCATGCCGAGCAGCCCGCAGAAGCCGGCGGGGATGCGGATC
>DATAGR010000613.1:0-8974 GCA_036263575.1 Aquihabitans sp.
CCAACGGCGCCGGCAAGACCACGACCCTCCTCGTCGCGACGGGCCAGCACCCGGCGGCGTCGGGGTGCGTGCACGTGGCCGGCCGCCACGTCAACGGGGCCAAGCCCGATGCCCTCGCCCGAGCGGGGCTCTGCACGATCCCCGAGGGCCGAGGCGTGTTCCGGAACCTCACCGTGCGGGAGAACCTCCGCATGGCCAGCTACGGCGGCCTCGACGCGGACGTCGTCACCGAGCGGGCCTTCGAGCGCTTCCCCCGCCTGGCCGACCGGGGCGGGCAGCTGGCCGGGACCCTCTCGGGCGGCGAGCAGCAGATGCTGGCCATGGCCCGCGGCCTCGCCACCGATCCCGCCCTGCTGATCATCGACGAGCTGTCGATGGGGCTGGCCCCGCTCATCGTCGCCGAGCTCTACGAGATCGTCGCCGGCATCGCGCGCGACGGCGTGTCCATCCTCGTCGTGGAGCAGTTCGCCCGCACCGTCCTCGGCGTCGCCGACCGAGCCGTGATCATGCAGCACGGCCACGTCGTCGCCGCCGGTGTCCCAGCAGACCTCGAAGCCGAACTGTCGGCCGCCTACCTCGGAGCCTCGTCATGACCGATACCCCGTCGTCCACCGCCGCCGACCGCCTCGAGTCCGAGGTGGGCGACCTCCACGTGCCGGAGCCGTCGGCCGACACCGAGGCGCTGCTGCTCAAGCTCGGGCTGGCGCTGCCGCTGCTCGGTGTGCTGCTCATCCTGCTCGCCTGGTGGCAGGCCGCCGGCACCCGCTACGTCGCCGACCAGATGCCCATGCTGATCTCCGGCGGCCTCTTCGGCCTGGCCCTGATCATCGTTGGTCTCGGCCTGTTCATCCGCTTCTCGCTGGCCCGCCTCCTCCGCTTCTGGCTGGCCCGCCTGGTGGTCGAGCAGCAGGCGCAGACCGACCGCCTGGTCGAGTCGCTCGCCAAGGTCGAGGGCGCGGTGCGCGAGGCCACCACCGACGTGCCCGTCGTGGTGCAGGTGGGGGAGAAGGCCCCGTCCTGAGCGGGCGGCCCCGGTCGCCGGACGAGAACGTGTTCTAGTCTGACGCGATGTCAGATGCAGCGCACCTCATCGTCGAGCGCGACGGCCACGTCCTGACCGTCACGCTCAACCGGCCCGAGGCCAAGAACGCGTTCAGCCCGCGCATGCTGGTGGCCGCGGCCGACGCCTGGAAGCAGCTCGACGAGGACCCGGAGCTCCGGGTCGGCATCCTCACCGGTGCCGGTGGCGACTTCTGCTCGGGGATGGACCTCAAGGCGCTGTCGGCCGGCATCGACCCCGACGACCAGGCCCGCATGGCCGACGACCCGGACCTGCACTGGAAGGCGCTGCTGCGCCACTTCCGCCCCTCGAAGCCGATCATCGCCGCCGTCGAGGGCTACTCGGTCGCCGGTGGCACCGAGATCCTGCAGGCCACCGAGATCCGGGTGGCCGGCGAGTCGGCCCAGTTCGGCATCGCCGAGGTCCGCCGCGGCCTGTTCCCCCTCGGCGGGTCCACCGTGCGCCTCCAGCGCCAGATCGCCTTCACCAACGCCGCCGACCTCCTGCTGACGGGTCGGCTGATCAGCGCCACCGAGGCCAAGGAGATGGGCCTCATCGGCCACGTCGTCCCCGACGGCCAGGCGCTGGCCAAGGCCCACGAGCTCGCCGAGCAGATCGCGGGCAACGGGCCGATCGCGGTGGCGGCCGTGCTCAAGTCGATGCGGGAGACCGCCGGGATGACCGAGGCCGACGGCCTCGCCCACGAGCTGACCCTCGGCTGGCCGGTGTTCGCCACCAACGACGCCAAGGAGGGCCCGACGGCCTTCAAGGAGAAGCGGCCGGCGCAGTTCACCGGCACCTGAGGCGGCGCGGCGCCGGCGCCGCGTGCCGGCTCAGGCGGAGGCGGGGCTGACCGTCGCCGCGGCCACGCCGGCGGCCCAGGGGTAGTCGGGCTTGCCGCTGGGGGAGCGGCGCACCTCGTCGACCACCACGAGGTGGCGCGGCGTCTTGTACGCCGCCAGCTGGGCGCGGGCGTGGGCGGCCAGGTCGGCCAGCGCCGGCACCTCGGCACCGGCACGGGGCTGGACCACGGCGCACACCGACTGGCCCCAGCGGTCGTCGGGCACCCCGACCACGAGGACGTCGTAGACGGCGGGGTGGGCCTTGAGGACGGTCTCGACCTCCTCGGGGAAGATCTTCTCGCCGCCCGAGTTGATGCAGACCGAGCCGCGCCCCAGCAGGGTGATCGACCCGTCGGCCTCGTGGAGGGCGAAGTCGCCGGCGACCACGTAGCGGGTGCCGTCGGGCGCCGTCACGAAGGTGGCCGCCGTCTTCACGGGGTCCTTGTGGTACCCGATCGGGATGTTGCCGCCCCGGGCCAGGCGGCCGACGACGCCGGTGCCGGGCGGGAGGGGCCGGAGGTCGTCGTCGAGGACCACGGCGTCGCGCCCGGCCTTCACCGTGGGGCCGCCGCCGCCGTGGTTGGCGGTCTGGCCCTTCGTCTGGACGACCATGCCGTTCATGCCGCTCTCCGACGACCCGATGGCGTCCACGATGATGACGTTCGGGAGGAGCTCGAGCGTCGCCTCCTTGAGCGACGGCGAGAACACCACCGCGCTGGACGACACGACGAAGAGCGACGACAGGTCCCAACGGTCCGGCTGGGCCGCCAGGGCCTCGACGAGCGGCCGGGCCATGGCGTCGCCGGTGATCAGCATGGTGTTGACGCGCTCGGCCTCGACGGTGGCCCACACGACCTCGGGGTCGAAGCGGGGGACCAGCACGACCGTGCCGCCCTCGAACAGGAACCGCAGGGCGCCCCACTGGGCGGCGCCGTGCATGAGCGGCGGGATGTTGAGGCTGACCATGGCCGTGCCCGTCGCCGCCGCCTTGTCGGCCAGCTGGTGACCGTGGGCGATCCGCTCGTTGGTGTAGGCGTCGACGCCGCCGCCGAGCGCGTAGAAGACGTCCTCGTGGCGCCAGACCACGCCCTTCGGCATCCCCGTGGTGCCGCCCGTGTAGATCACGTAGTGGTCGTCGTCGGTCCGGGGCAGGACGGGGCGCTCCGAGGACGAGGCGGCGACGGCGTCCTCCCACGGCACCGCGTCGTCGCCGCCGAGGCCGCCCGTCGTGCCGTCGTCGATCACGACGCGGTGGCGCAGGCCCGGCACGGCCGACCGGACCTCGGCGATCCGCTCGGCGTAGCCGCGGTCGTGCACGAGGGCGACCAGGTCGGCGTCGGCGAACAGGTAGGCCAGCTCGTCGGCGACGTAGCGGAAGTTGATGTTGATCGGCACGGCGCGGATCTTGAAGGTCGCCACCATGGCGACGAGCCACTCGGCCGAGTTCTGGCCGTGGATGCCGATGTGGTCGCCGTGGCCGAACCCCTGGGCGAGGAGGTGGTTCGCCAGGCGGTTCGCCTCCCGGTCGAACTCGCTGTACGTGAGGCGATCGTCGCCGCACACCAGCGCGAGGCGGTCGGGCACCGCATCGACGGCGCGCTCGAACAGGTCGGCGATGTTGAACCCCATGGCCCGGCTGTCTAGCACCAGAACGAGAACACGTTCTCGTTTTCGCCGGCCGGGTCAGCGGGCGGCGGCCGGCTTGCGCTTGGTCCGGCCGGCCTTCGACGACCCCGTCGAAGGCGCCTTCGGCTTCGACCCGTTGCCGCCCGTCGTGGGGGCCTCCGACGGCGCGATGCCCGCCGCCTCCTGCAGCTCGACGAGGGCGTCCTTGACCCGGTCGGCCATGTTCCAGACGTCGGGCACCAGCTCTCGGTCCACCATGAAGCCGAAGTCGACCGACCCCCGGTAGCTGAACACGGTGATGTTGAGGCCGACGCCCTCCATCACCGGCCCCATGGGGTAGGCGGCGACCATCTCGGCACCGGCGTAGTAGAGCGGGAACGCCGGGCCCGGGACGTTCGAGATGATCACGTTGTGGATCGGTCGGTGGCTGCCGGCGAGCCCCCAGCTGGCGTAGAGCCGCGAGGCCAGGTTGAACGTGTTCGGCGCCGCGTACTCGGCCCAGTTCTGCAGCATGTCGGCGCCGACCGCGAGGTGCTCCTCCTTGGCCCCGACCGTGCAGGCCTGGATGGCGCGGATGCGCTCGGCGGGGTCGGCCAGGTGGGTGTCGAGCGTGGTGAACATGGCCGACACCTTGTTGCCGCCGGCGCCCTCGCCGTCGGTGCGGACCGACACCGGGCACGCCGCCACCAGCGGTTCGTCGGGGAGCTCGTCGCGGTCGAGCATGTAGCCGCGCAGGGTGCCGGCGCAGAGGCCGAGCACGACGTCGTTCACGGTGCAGCCGAACGCGGTCTTGAGCGCCCGCACGTCGTCGAGCGGCACGCGTGCGAAGCCGACCGTGCGCAGCGGTCCCAGCGGCCCGCACCAGGAGGTGGCGGGCGCGGTGAGCGGTGCCGCGCCCACGGGGCGCTCGGGGTCGCGGCGGCCCTCGACGACCCGGTTCACCGCCCGGGCGGTGTCGCCGATGAGGCGGGGGAGGGCGACCGCCTTGCGGACCCGCGACCGGACGGCGTGGCCCAGGAGCTCGAGGTCGTTGGGGACGTGGTCCGGCTCGCGCTCGGGCGGCGCGGGCGGCTCGGCCACCTCGGGGCTCAGGTCGAACAGGTGGACCATCAGCTCGGCGCCCGACGCGCCGTCGATCGCCGAGTGGTGGACCTTGGTCACGACGCCGATGCGGTCCTGCTTCAGGCCCTCGATCACCCAGAGCTCCCACAGCGGCCGGGAGCGGTCGAGCGGCGTGCTGGCGATCTGGCCGGCCATCTCGCCGAGCTCGCGCCGGCCGCCCGGCGCCGGGCAGCCGATGCGGCGGATGTGGAAGTCGAAGTCGAAGTCCGGGTCCTCGATCCAGACCGGGTGGGCCAGGTTCAGCGGCACCTCCACCAGGCGGCGCCGGAACGGCGGGACCAGGTGCAGCCGGCTCCCGATGAACTCCTTGATCGTGTCGAAGGAGTAGCCGCCGGGGACCGTCGACGGGTCGAGCACCATGGTCATGGCCACGTGCATGTGGTTGGTGGGGTTCTCGAGGTACAAGAAGGCGGCGTCGAGCCCCGTCAGTCGTTCCACGTGCGCTCCTCGGTCGGTGTCGGCAGTCTGCCAGGCCACCCGTCGGGCTGTGACGAGCACCACACGTGCGTGGACCGCCCCCGGCCGGGGCCTCGGCACTAGAACGTGTTCTAGTCTGGCGTGGTGGACTTCGACGACACCCCCGAGGAGGCCTCCTTCCGGAAGGAGGCCCGCGCCTGGCTGGAGGCCAACGCCCCGGCCAAGGGCAGCCCCGACGACTTCTCCACCGGCTTCCTCGAGGGCACGCTCGACCCCGACGAGTTCATGGCCCGCGCCAAGGCGTGGCAGCGGCTCCTGGTGGACGAGGGGTGGGCCGGCATCACGTGGCCGACCGCCTACGGCGGGCGCGGCGGCCGTCCGATGGAGTCGGTGATCTGGGCCCAGGAGGCCAACCGGTTCGGCGTCGCCGTCAACACCTTCGCCGTCGGCATCGGCATGGCCGGGCCCACGATCCTGCGCCACGGCACCGACGAGCAGAATGCCCGCTACCTCCGCCCGATGCTGCGCGGCGACGAGGTGTGGTGCCAGCTGTTCAGCGAGCCTGACGCCGGCTCCGACCTGGCCAACATCTCGACCCGCGCCGTGCGCGACGGCGACGAGTGGGTCGTGACCGGCCAGAAGGTGTGGACCTCCGGCGCCCACGAGAGCGACTGGGGCATCCTCCTCGCCCGCACCGACCCCGACCAGCCCAAGCACCAGGGCATCACCTACTTCCTCGTCGACATGGCCACGCCCGGCTTCGACATCCGCCCGCTCCGTCAGATGACCGGCTCCGAGCACTTCAGCGAGGTGTTCCTCGACGAGGTCCGCATCCCGAGCGCCAACGTGCTCGGCGAGGTGCACGGCGGGTGGCCGTGCGCCATCACCACGCTCTCCAACGAGCGGGGCCTCATCGCAGGCGGCAACCGCTCGAGCGACATCGGGGTGCTCATCGAGCTCGCCCGCGAGCGCGGACGGGCCGACGACCCCGTGCTGCGCCAGGCCATGGTCGACTGCTGGATCCGCCAGCAGATCCAGCGCTACCTCGGCTTCCGGATGCAGACGGCGCTCTCGAAGGGCGTGCCGCCGGGGCCCGAGACCTCGGTCATGAAGCTCTTCGCCGCCGAGTACCTCCGTCGCCTGGGCAACGCCTCGCTCGAGCTGCTCGGACCGGAGGGCGCGCTGCTCGACCCGACGACCGCGGCCGGCCAGGACTGGCAGCTGCGGTTCCTGTTCGCGCCGGCCATCCGCATCGCCGGCGGCTCCAACGAGGTGCAGCGCAACATCATGGCCGAGCGGGTCCTCGGCCTCCCGCGGGAGCTGCAGGCCGACCGCAGCGTGCCGTTCCGCGACCTGGCCCGGGGCGGCTCGTAGGGTGGCCGCTCGCATGGACCCCGAACCGGCCACCCTCACCAAGAGCCAGGCCGCCCGTCGCGAGCGGGTGATCCGCGCCGCGCTCGACCTCGGGGCCAGCGGCGGGTACGACTCCGTCCAGATGCGCGACGTCGCCACCAGCGCCGGCGTCGCGCTGGGCACGATCTACCGCTACTTCTCCTCGAAGGACCACCTGCTGGCGGCGGCCATGGTCGAGTGGACCCACGACCTCGAGCGCCGGGTGGGCCAGCGCCCGCCGAAGGGCGACACCACCGCGGACCGGGTGGTCGACGTCCTCCGCCGGGCCACGCGGGCGATGGAGAAGGAGCCCCGCCTGTCCGAGGCGGTCGTGACCGCGCTGCTCTCGCCCGACCGCGGCGCGGCGTCGTGCCAGGAGGACGTCTCGGCCTCGATGATCCGGATCCTGTCGCTGGCCCTGGGCGACGACTTCGACCCGGCGTTCCAGCGCCAGGTCACCCGCACCCTCGGCCACGTCTGGTTCTCGGCGCTCATCGGCTGGGTCAACGGCTGGTCCGGCATGGAGAAGGTGGCCGACGAGGTCGACCTCGCCACCCACCTGGTGCTCGACCAGTACGACCGCTGAGCCCCGCCTCCGGGCCGGGGCGGAAGGCGTTGTCAGATCTTGGTGTCGGAGGCGGTCCAGTAGGGGTCGCGCAGCTTGCGCTTCATCAGCTTGCCGTTGGGCTCGCGGGGCAGCGCCTCGCTGAAGTCGACAGAGCGGGGCAGCTTGAACCTCGCCATGCGGGTGGCCGCCCACTCGAGGATCTCGCCGGCCATCTCCGGCGTCGGCTCGGCGCCGGGCTGGAGCTGCACGACGGCCTTGATCTCCTCGCCCCAGTCGGCGTTGGGGATGCCGAAGACGGCGACGTCGGCGACCTTGGGGTGGTTGATCAGCTCGCCCTCGATCTCGGCCGGGTAGATGTTCACGCCCCCCGAGATGATCATGTCGCTCTTGCGGTCCCGCAGGAACAGGTAGCCGGCGTCGTCGAGCTCGCCGAGGTCGCCGACCGTGAAGAAGCCGTCGATCCGGTTGGAGTCGGTCTTGGCCCGGTCGCCCTTGTACTCGAAGTCCGACAGGGCCAGGGACATGTACACGGTGCCGACCTGGCCGGGGCCGAGCTGGTTGCCGTCGTCGTCGTAGATCCGGATCTCCGAGCCGGGCCAGGGCAGCCCGACCGAGCCGGGGCGCTCGAGCCACTCCTTGGCGGTGATGATCGTGCCGCCGCCCTCGGTGGCGGCGTAGTACTCCTGGATCGTGTCGCCCCACCAGTCGATCATCTTGTGCTTGACCTCCTGGGGGCAGGGGGCGGCGCCGTGGATCATGTTGCGCAGCGAGCCCACGTCGTAGCGATCGCGCACGTCCTCGGGGAGGTCGAGCAGCCGCACGAACTGGGTCGGCACCATGTGGCTGTACGTCACGCGGTAGCGGTCGATCAGCCGCAGCGTCTCCTCCGGCGTCCACTTGTCCATGAGGACCACGGGGTGGCCGAGGTGGAGGGCGCAGCCCGTCCACATCAGCACCGCGGTGTGGTAGAGCGGCGAGACGGTCAGGTGGACGTGGCCGTCGTGGGCGCCGACGCCGAACAGGCCGGGGAGCATGGTGACCAGCTCGCCCATGTCGCTCGGGTCGATCTCGTACAGGCCCCGCTTGACGCCCTTCGGCCGGCCCGTGGTGCCCGACGTGTAGTGCATGGCGGCGCCGGTGGTGCGACCCTCGGGCGCGGTGGTGGGCCGCCCCTCGGTGAGCTCGGCCAGAGGCCGGAACCCGTCGACGGCGCCGACCGCGAAGCTGGCGGCGGCGGGGAACCCGGCCGCGGCGACCGCGGCGGTGGCGACGTCGGCGAAGCGCTCGTGGGCGACGAAGGCGCGGGCGTCGCTGTCGCCCAGGATGTACGCCACCTCCGGCCCGACCAGGTGGAAGTTGATCGGCGTGACGTAGAGGCCGACCTGCAGCGCACCCAGGTACACCTCCACCAGCTCCACCGAGTTCGGCAGCAGCAGCGCCACCGTGTCGCCAGCGGCCAGGCCGAGCTCGCGCAGGCCGTGCGCCACCTGGTTGGCCCTCGCGAGCAGGTCACCCGCGTTGCGCTCGGCGCCGTCGGGGCCCACGAGCGCCGGGCGCCCCGGGTCGGCCTCGGCCAGTCGCCAGAACCCAAGATCTCCCATGCCGGCGACCCTAGGAGAAAACTGGAACGCGTTCTACTTCTGGGGGCGCCCGGCGCCCGCTCGTCGTGGAACGCGTTCTACTAGGGTCCGACGCGCCCGCCCCGGGCCACGACGTACGAGGAGTCCCACATGCGCGCTGCCGTGCTGCTCACCACCGGCGACGAGACGCTCGAGCTGGTCGACGACATCGAGGTCCTGCCGCCCGGACCGACCGACGTCACCATCAAGATCGAGGCCACCGGCGTCTGCCACTCGGACCTCCACGCCATGAACGGCTCGCTCCCCCAGGGCGCCCCGTTCGTGCCCGGCCACGAGGGCGCCGGCACCATCAGCGAGGTCGGCTCCG
>DATAGR010000614.1:0-2477 GCA_036263575.1 Aquihabitans sp.
ACCGCCGCCGACCCCGGGCGCTCGTTCGCCTTCGAGACCGCCGACAGCGGGATGCGGTGGCGCTACGAGCTCGAACCGGACGGGGACGGCACCGTGGTGACCGAGTCCCGGGAGCCGTTCAAGGGCCGGTCCCTGCTGGCCCGGGTGTTCACGGCGGTGGCCCTCGGCGGCGGCGACCGCCACGAGGACGAGCTGCGCGCCGGCATGCGCTCGACGCTCGAGCGCCTCCGGGCCGTCGCCGAGGCACGCTGACGCCGTCAGGGGTACGGTTTGCACTAGAACGTGTTCTCGCGACGAGAACACGTTCTCGTCGCACCGAGCGCGAGAAGGGACGGCACCCATGGACCTCGACGTCGACCTGTTCGACCCGGAGACCTACGTCGAGGGGGTGCCCCACGAGGCCTTCGCCCGCCTCCGCAAGGAGGACCCGGTCCACCGCGTCGACCTCGCCGACGGCCGCCACTTCTGGTGCATCACCCGCCACCAGGACCTGGTCACGGTCAACCGCGACGCCGCCTCCTACTCCTCGTGGCGCCGGACGGCGCTGACGAACCTGCAGGAGGACGACGTCCTCGAGCAGCAGCGCCTGATGATGCTCAACATGGACCCGCCCGAGCACTCGAAGCTGCGCAAGATCGTGAACAAGGGCTTCACCCCGAAGATGATCCGCCAGCTCCAGGACCACCTGGCGGACGAAGCCCGCCAGATCGTCGCCGACGCCACCGAGGCCGGCGACGTGGAGTTCGTGGAGGAGGTGGCCAGCGAGCTGCCGCTCATCGCCATCGCCGAGTTCCTCGGGGTGCCCCGCGAGGACCGCAAGATCCTGTTCGACCTGTCGAACCGCATGATCGGCTCCGAGGACCCGGACTACCAGCTCGACGAGGGGGCGGCCCAGGCCGCCGGCATGGAGATGTTCGCCTACGCGCAGCAGCTCGCCGACGATCGCCGGGCCAACCCGCGCGACGACATCGTGTCGACGCTCCTGCAGGCCGAGGTCGACGGCGAACGCCTGGACGAGCTGGAGTTCAACCTCTTCTTCATGCTCCTCGCCGTGGCCGGGAACGAGACCACCCGCAACGCCATCAGCCACGGCATGCTCGCCCTGCTCGAGAACCCCGACCAGCAGCAGATCCTGCGCGACGACCCGAGCAAGGTCGACGTCGCCATCGAGGAGATCCTGCGCTGGGGGACGCCGGTGATGCAGTTCCGGCGCCAGACCACCCGCCCCGTCACCATCGCCGGCGTCGACATCGACGAGGACGAGCCGATCGTCTTCTGGCACATCTCCGCCAACCGCGACGAGACGGTGTTCGACGAGCCGTACTCGTTCCGCGTCGAGCGGTCGCCCAACGTGCACACGAACCACGTCGCCTTCGGCGGCGGCGGGCCGCACTTCTGCCTGGGGGCCAACCTCGCCCGCGCCGAGATGAAGGTGGTGTTCGAGGAGCTGCTGAAGCAGGCCACCTGGGAGCAGCGGGCACCGGCCCGGCGCCTCCACTCGAACTTCATCAACGGGATCAAGGAGCTCCAGGTCACGTTGACGCCGGCCTGAGGCGGGCGGGTCCGAACCCGCCTACCGTGCGCCGATGGCCGACGACGACCTGGGCGACTTCGAGCACGCGACGTTCAGCCACGGCGGCACGACCCGGCAGGTCTTCCGGACCGGGACCGGCCCGGCGGTGGTCGTCATCGCCGAGATCCCGGGCATCACGCCGAAGGTCGCCGAGTTCGGCCGCAAGGTGGCGGCCATCGGCTGCACCGCGGTCCTGCCGCACCTGTTCGGCGTCCCCGGTCGCGACCCGTCGCCGATCGGGAAGGTCACGCCGTCGTCGGCGTGGCGGGGCCTCGCCGTCCTCGTCCCGGCCTGCGTGAGCCGTGAGTTCACCACCATGGCGGTCGGGCGCACCTCGCCGGTGGTGACCTGGCTGCGCGCCCTGGCCGCCGACGAGCACGAGCGCTGCGGCGGACCCGGCGTCGGCGCCGTCGGCATGTGCTTCACGGGTGGCTACGCCCTCGCCATGGCCGCCGACGACCGCCTGCTCGCCCCGGTGCTCTCGCAGCCCTCCATGCCCATCGCGATCACCTCCCGTCAGAAGCGCTCCATCGACATCTCCCCCGGCGACCTGGCCCGGGTCCGCCGGCGCTGCGCAGACGGCGACCTCGAGGTCCTGGGGCTGCGCTTCGCCGGTGACCGCCTGGTGCCGGCCGAGCGCTTCGCCCACCTGCGCGAGCAGCTGGGGGACGCGTTCGTCGGCATCGAGCTCGACGACGACACCGCGAACCCCGACGCGGCCACGTCACCGCACTCCGTGCTGACCGAGCACCTGATCGACGAGCCGGGCCAGCCCACGCGAGTCGCGCTCGACCAGGTCCTCGACCACCTGCGCCGGCGGTTGCTCACCGCCTGATCGTCAGCGGTCGGGGATCCGCCAGTCCACCGGCTCACGACCGGCCTCGACCAGCGCGGCGTTGGTGCG
>DATAGR010000615.1:0-3172 GCA_036263575.1 Aquihabitans sp.
TCGGCTTCGGCGCCGGCGAGCCCGACTTCCCGACCCCTGACCACATCGTCCAGGCCGCCGTCGCCGCCTGCTCGGACCCGAAGAACCACCGGTACTCGCCGGCCGGCGGCCTGCCGGAGCTGCGCGAGGCCGTCGCCACCAAGACCGCCCGTGACTCCGGCTACGACGTCGAGGCCGGCCAGGTCCTCATCACCAACGGCGGCAAGCACGCCGTGGCCAACGCCTTCGCCACGCTGATCGACCCGGGTGACGAGGTCATCCTCCCGGCGCCGTACTGGACGACCTATCCCGAGCCGATCCGCCGGGCCGGCGGCGTGCCGGTCGAGATCCTGGCCGACGAGGGCGCCGGCTTCCGCGTGACGGTCGACCAGCTCGAGCGGGCCCGCACCCCGCGCACGAAGGCGCTGGTGTTCGTGTCGCCGTCGAACCCCACCGGTGCGGTGTACCCGCGCGACGAGGTGGAGGCGATCGGCCGGTGGGCGGTCGAGCACGGCATCTGGGTGATCACCGACGAGATCTACGAGCACCTCACCTACGGCGACCACGAGTTCCACTCCATGCCGGTGCTCGTGCCCGAGCTGGCCGACCGGTGCCTGGTGCTGAACGGCGTCGCCAAGACCTACGCCATGACCGGGTGGCGGGTCGGGTGGATGATCGGGCCGACCGACGTCGTCAAGGCCGCCGCCAACCTGCAGAGCCACGAGACGTCGAACGTGGCCAACGTGTGCCAGCGGGCGGCGCTGGCGGCGGTCAGCGGGCCGCTCGACGACGTCGCCCGCTTCCGCGAGTCGTTCGACCGCCGGCGCCTGGCCATGTACGACGCGCTGAACGCCATCCCCGACGTCACCTGCCTCGAGCCCGAGGGCGCCTTCTACGCGTTCCCGAGCTTCAAGTCGGTGCTCCAGCGTGAGGTGGCGGGGCGCGAGGTGCGCTCCACGCTCGAGCTGGCCGACCTGATCCTCACCGAGGCGAAGGTGGCGATCGTGCCCGGCGAGGCGTTCGCGGCGCCGGGCTACGCCCGGCTCTCGTTCGCTTTGGGCGACGACGACCTGGCCGAGGGGATCCAGCGGATCGCCGACCTGTTGGCCAAGTAGGCGGCTGGCTGGCTGGCCGGGCTCTTCGGACTGTCCGGCTGGCTGTTCGGCGGGCCGGCCGGCGGGCCGGGGCGGTGGCGGCCGGCCGGGGCGGTGGGCCGGGGTCAGTCGGTGACGGCCTGGGCCTCCTCGATGCGCAAGGTGAAGGTGGTCGTGCGGGAGGCGGCGGGCAGGGTGCCGGACTGGCCGTTGGTGGCGGTCCACGTGAGCGCCCAGTCGACCGTGACGTCGACGGTGTGGGTGCCGTGCCAGTCGAAGGCGTGGCTGCAGTCGCTGCGCTCCCGTTCGCCGTGGCGGCCGGCCACCCACGGCGTGCCGCCGCCGGGGCAGTCGAACGAGACGTCGTCGGCCGTCGACGGCCCGCTCCCGCCGCTGATGGACACGTGGGTCGTCCATGGTGTCGCCGTCAGGGTCGCGGCAAGCCCCGGCACGGTCGCCGTGGTCGCGGTCGGCTCGGCGTCGTCGACCCAGAACCAGACCGGCACCCCGACCAGCTGGGTGCCGCCCCGCGGTGGCGAGGTGGCCACCTCCGGCACGTCGAGCACCAGCTGCTGCTGGGCGGCGGCCACCACCGCGCCGACGTCGGGGACCGGTGGTCCGGTCAGGAACTGGTCGGGCGCCTGACCGTCGAGCCGCTGGCACACGGAGAACCCGGTCGCGGCGTCGATCGCAGCCCGGTCGAACTCCGGCGTGAGGAAGAAGCCGCCGAGCGTCTCGTTCGTCAGGATGCCCGTCGGGAGGCGAAGGCATCGCGAGTACACGGGTTCGGTGGGACCAGCGCTGCTGGCGCCGCCCTTCCCCGCAGTGCCCGTCCCGGTTGACACCGTCACCTCCCCGCCGGTCGTCGTGCGCTCGGCCCCTGCTCCCTGCGGCTCTCGTGGCGAAAGCGGAGCTTCGGCTGTCGCAGCGGCAGGCAACAACGTCGCTGCAGCTAACGCTGAAGTCGCGAGCCAGAGGCCCTTCATCGGTTGCACCCTCGGTCGTCCGCCCAGCGCTCGAGGACCGACAGTGAGTCAAGTTTCCAAGCGCCGCCCGATCGCAGTAGGACTGCTTCAACCAACCGTGAAGACACGGCGTCGTTCAGTACCTCGCCTGTCTCGCGATCAGCCAGGACTGTCGGATCGACGATGCACGACCGGAGCCGAGCACGGTCGACCGCCAGCATCTCCGTGCGCTCAACCTTGGGTGTCGGCGGGCCGTCATCACTGAACCGAGCGACCTGGCCAGCGTCGCTCAAGGTCGTCAGAATCTCGGCTACGTCGACGGCGCTGGATCCGGAATGGTTCACGGCAATCGAAGGGTCATCCGGGTTCGGACGCTCGAGCCGCCTGAAGTAGGCGTCCATGATCTCGAGGTAGGCGGCTTCGACCTCCTCTTCCGGGGTCGGTGGGGTAGTAGTCGTGGTCGAGCGCTCGACGACCGAGGCAGGGTCGGTCGTGGTGCGCTCCGGCATGGTGGCCTCGGCCGTCGGCGCAGCATCCTCGCCGTCGTTCGAGCAGGCGCCAACTGCCAGGGCCGTTGCGACGAGCACGGCGAGCCCCACGCCCCGCACCCGTCGACGATTCTCGGGATCGGGACCTGGGCGCAGGATCGGCATGGTGCGGTCGTACCCCCAGCGGCGCCGGACCACACCTCAGACCCTTCCATGACATCTCGCCGCTGTGCGCCGTGCCGGCCATCGGTGCCCCGAGCGGCGCAGCGACCGGGCGTGTTGGCGTCGATTCGCCGCCGATTCGACGTGGCGCGTTCAGGGGGTCAGTGCAACGAGGTCACGGTAGACCTCGGCGGGGGTGGCGTAGCCGAGGGTCTTGCGGGGGCGGTTGTTGAGTTCGTGGGCGACGGCTTGGAGGTCGTCGGTGGCGATGGTGCGGAAGTCGGTGGCGCCTTTGGGGAAGTAGTCGCGCAGGAGCCGGTTGGTGTTCTCGTTGGTGCCGCGCTGCCAGGGTTTGCCGGGTTCGGCGAAGTACACCTGGACGTCGGTGGCGATGGTGATGTCGGTGTGGCGGGCCATCTCTTTGCCTTGGTCCCAGGTGAGCGAGCGGGCGAGGTGGGCGGGGAGCTCTTTGATGGTCTCCGCG
>DATAGR010000616.1:0-1632 GCA_036263575.1 Aquihabitans sp.
TTCGTGGCGGATGGTGTCGAGGAGGTGGCCGCCGTCGACGGCCGGGCTCTCGCTGGCGGTGAGTTCCACGATCCCGGCTACGGCTTCGCCAAGAGCGTCGCGCACCACGCTGGCCGGCGCGGTCTGGGCCAGGTCCAGGATCCTTGCGACGTCGTCGGGGAGAAGGTCGAAACGTTGGTCGATCACTTCAACGCTCCGTTTCCATGGCAGTCGTGTGGCGCACCCCGACCAAGGCGAGCAGCTCGCACAGGTGTGGCGTCGCGCCGACCACCCGCACCGAGCCGTGGTGGGCGCGGTGGCGCCGAGCGAGGGCTCGCAGGACACCGAGCCCGTCGCTGTCGACGGTCACGACGTGGCTGAGGTCGAGGGACAGGTGCTCGCTCGGCGGACACGCCTCTGCTACCTCGGAGACGATGGCGGCGGCGGCATCGCCCGCCAGGGTGCCCCGGACGACCACGACCATGTGGGGGTCGGAGGGAAACGCAGGGGTGGGGGACAAGGTGGTGCTCAGGGCCATCACGGCTCCAACGGTTCGGTTTCCTGGCGAGACCCGGCGGCTCGAGGTGGCACCGCGCTCCCACTACCCGGCAGGTGCCCCGTCCGAACGACACCGACCGGGTGAACTGCCTCCCACGGTTGCCGGGCTTTGGCTGTCACACCGTCGGTCCCCACGCGCCGGCTTGCCGGGCCGTCGAGCGGGAGCTCGACTCCCGTCTCGACGCCAGCCGTGCGGGTAGTGGCCGCAGGGCGGGCAGATCCGAGAGAAGGACAGCCACGGCAACGACCCCCGCAACGTGCCGGGTTGAACCACTGACAAGCGTTCGACCCCGGCGGCGACCAGCATTCGCGGGAGCCGGTCGCCGCCGCAGCCAAGGCTCGAGCCGACTGTTTGACCGCGGGCCCTGAACCAGGCGCTGCCCCTCGAGTGTCGAGCTAACCGATGCCGGCGTCGGCCGATCCGCCCTCAGGCGCCTCGCCAGTGTGAGTGATGCGCTCGGCGACTTCGACAAGCTTGACGTTCATCCGTTGCGATGCGCGCCGCAACATGTCGAAGGCCTGATCATCGGTAACCTGTTGGCGGGCCATGAGGATGCCCTTCGCTTGACCGATCAGGTCCCGGCTCGTCGCCTTCTGCTCGAGGTTGTGCTCGCGTCTCGCGGATGTGATCGCCACGGCGGCATGTACGGCGAACACCGACGCCAACGCCTCGTCGGTCTCGTCGAACGCCTCCAGGTCCGCCGAGTACAAGTTGAGCGCGCCCATCGTGTCCTCTTCGATGAAGAGGCGGACCGACAAGATGCTGCAGACGCCGGTCTCGTCGTGGGCGCGTGACGCGAAGTTCGGCCAACGTTCCTCGGCTTCGAGATTGCCGGTGCGGAACACCTCGTGCTCACGAATGGCATCGATGCATGGCCCTTCGCCGGTCTCCTCTTGGATCCGGTCGACGACCTTGGGGATGTCGTTGCTCGATGCGGGCGAGGTGATCCGGCGACCCTTCACCATCGATACGCCGGCGAAGTCGCAGTTGTCGAGGTGTTCGACGGCGAGGTTGACGATGCGATCGAGGACCTCGGACTCGTCCTCGTCGACGAGCGCCCGGGCCACTTCGCCGAACATCTCGGCGACCCGCAC
>DATAGR010000617.1:0-3887 GCA_036263575.1 Aquihabitans sp.
TCGGCTTCGATCGCGACAACGCCGGGTCCTGGTGCGGCCCACCACGGGCCGGACCGGGGTCGGCCGTCAGCGCTTGGTCGGACGCCCGGCACGCGGGGGCCGCCCCAACCTGTCACGGGAGTGACCGACTTGCCTGCCTCTCGACGGTGCCGCGTACAACCAAGCCGGCGGCTACCCCGATAGCGAGCCTCATGATGCGATGATGGCCCACGAGGGAGGTGGCGACCATGAGCGTGTCCGCTGCGGACGGCGCACACGAGTTCGTCGCCGCGCCGGAGTTGGCCGAGGTGGCCGAGCGCCTCGGCGTGCCCTTGCACGCGGGTGATCGGGCCCGTTTCGAAGTGATCGACCGTGAACGAGAAGCCGCGCCACACCGACGGCGGCTGGGGTGGCTCGGCAGTGTCAGCACCGGCGAGCACACCTTGAGCGAGCGGGCCGAGGACGTCCAACTTGGTACGAGTGGAGGTTCAAGGCCAGTTCAGACTGCCAACTGGGCGTCAGCAGCACCTGACTTCCTTCACGACGTTTGATCTTTCGCGGTACGAGTTCCGTCCGCTGTACCGGAGGAACTCCCCAAAGACTGGATTCCAAACGAGAAAGATGGGATCGTACTGTTCAAAAATCTCAAGAAGCCGGTTCACGGGTCATCCAATTAAACGACGACGACGCCGCCGTCTATCGACACATAGATTCGAGCGCACGCGGATCGTTTCGGTGGCGATCGAAAGCCACTTGTGCAACATCTGGAATTTCACCTCGGCAGAATATAAGGATATCATCGATTCGCAAGGCTGAGCATCATGGCGCTATCCTGTGGGCAGTGCAGGCATTGGAGGTCGCACACCGTGGACGAACGACCCGATATCCAAGGCAGGGCGCACCCCATCGGCAGCGCTCTTATCTGCGCACTCAGGATGAAGGGTGCGGAAGGTCACCGGATTAGCGCGTACAAGGCGCCGAACTACTGGTTGGACTACCGATTCGGCTTTGTACGTCGAGGACTCCCCGGCGAGATCCTGAGGCGCGTCATCGGCGGGCCGCCAACCTATCGGCAGGTAGAGGCTACGGCAGTTGTGCTTTCACGAGCCGCTGCCTCGGCGCTAGTACCCGCCGCGTTTCGTGTAGCCCGGCTCTCACCTGGACGAACATCGCGGGCGGCAGCCACGGCACTACTCCTACTTTCACCATTAACCGAGTCTCTACTTCTGCACGATGTTGGTCGATACGACGCCATCGGTGTACTGACGTTAGGACTGCTCGAAGCACAATCGAATTGGCCTAGCATGCCGCTTTCGGCTCAAGCGGCTCTCATCGCCACTGTGAGCACTCTAGCTACGGCTAGCGAGGAGGTTCTCTTCCCTCTGATTGCTCCTACAGTCGTAGCGGCTTTGATCTCGCTCAGCCGTCGGCAGAAGTTGAGCCGGAGACATCGCACTCTCCTACTCGTTGTCGCTGTTGGACCAAGTGCTGTCGTGGCTGGAGCCAGCTTGCTGTTGCCAGCTCCTCAAGGCGCATTAGCCTCCGCCCGCGAGGAGGCACTGCGGGCAGGCGTCGCCCCCGGTGGCGCAATGGGTGACTGCCTTGATGCACTCGATCGGAACATCGTTGAAAACGTATCGTTCTTCCGGTTGTTCAGGCCCGCAGCCCTAGCTGCATCAATCGCACTGTGGGCATCATTGTATGCAGCGACTGTAAGGACTCTAGGACAACTGGTGGGAATTAGCACCAATCCGACGTACGTCTTGATCGTTGCCATACATGCAGTCATGGCGGGTGCCCTGTCCGCTCTAGCCGTCGACTTCCGGCGATGGTGGGGCTTAGCTCTCATGGGAGTGATAGCCACCCTTTCCTTGTCCGACCTGCAGCCCTCCGACCCACCTCCTACGCGTAAGACGTTAGGTCGCGCAGTGTTGCTCGCCGTCGGAGGGCTGGGGTTGCGCAACCTCAACGTCTATCCCGTGGGCGGCGTTGTACCGGAACGAACCCTTCGTACCGCTTGAGGTCGTGTCGCACCCCGCCGTATGTAACACCTGTCGATCGCTAGGTAGACGTTGGCCTCGTCGGAGGTAGTGACGGGTACGGGCCTGGTGTTGTCGTCACATCACCAGTCCAACCAGGTGATCGTGCTGCTTTCGCCACCAGCAGATGAGGCTCGGAGCGCGCTTCGTACCGCACAGAGCTGAAGCGACGATCACCCATCATGCGTCGAGCGTCGGTGCTCGCGGGACCTAGAGCCGAGGGTCGAGATCGAACCGACGGCCCACCGCCCATCGAGCGGCTACGAACGAGCCCCGGCCCTTCATGGGCGGTCCGGCGTGTCGCCGCCCGGATAGACGAAAGTGCCCCGCTACCAGGGGGAACCGTGCTTGCTGAGGGCGCAGCCAACCCTTGGCGGCTCGTTGGTCAGCTTCGGAGACCCACGCCGGATACGTCTTGAGCGTCGTGGTCCCACCCCCGCCATGTCCAAGCCGGCCGGCAACAGTTCGTGGATCGACCCCGGCAGCAAGGAGTTCGGTAGCGGAGTAGTGCCGGAGCCCATGGAACGTCGTCGCGATGCCGAGGCGGGCGGCCAGGCGGTCGTACCGCTGAGTCACGCTGTCCCGGACTGCGAAGTTCGAGGCGCCGGGTGAGCTGGAGAACAGGTACGCATCGGCCGCAAGATCGAGGTCGAGCGAGGCAGCTCGGCGGCGGGCTCGTTCGACGTGCTCGCGCAGGACCTCCGCCGTCTCGGCGTCGAGCGCGACCCGCCGCTGCTGGTGGGTCTTCAGCTCCGCCTCGACGAGCACGCCGTGCTCCTTGCGGATCGCGCGTCGCAGCCAGAGCGTCTCGCGGCCCTCGTCGAGGTCGACGGAATGCAGGCGGATAGCGCACAGCTCGCTGCGGCGGGCGCCGGTCGTCATCGCCGTCCAGACGAGCGCGCCCCAGTCGGGGTCCTTCCACGACTCCTCGATGATCCGGGCGGCCTCGCGCGCCGACGGCGGCTGCGGGTTCGGCTTGGGTGCGGCCGGGGGAGTGGCCAGGCTGACCGGGTTCACGCCCACCCAGCGCCAACGCACGGCTCGCTCGAACGCACCGGAGAGCAGGAAGTGGATGTGACGCACCACGGACGCACCGAGGGGCCGGCACACGTGCGGGCGGGCGCAGCGCTGGTCGCACTCGTGCGCCTGCCGCGTCCAGTGCTGCGCGCCGGCCTCGCCGGAGCAGTGCTGCCGGCACCGGCGCAGCTCGGCGTAGAACGAGTCGAGCACCTCGGGGTCGAGCGCGCCGACCTTCACCTTGCCGATCAGCGACGAGACGTGGTTGCGCATGTAGCCGCGGTAGTTGGTCAGCGTGTTGGGGGCGCCGTCGAACTGGTCGAGGTAGCGCGTCAGGAGCTGGTCGACCGTCGCGGACGTCCGCGGGTTCCGCTTCTCGGCGATCTCGTGCAGGAGCCGGGAGCGGACCTTCTCGGCCTCGCGCTGCGCCTTCGGGCCGGCGGCACCGTCTCGGTCAGGGTGTGCCGCTTCTTCGTCACGGGGTCGATGCCGGCGTACACGCGCACCCGCAGGGCGCCGCTCGCCAGCGTCTCGATGCTGCCCTTCGCACGGGCCTTGCCGACCCCTGGACGCCCCGCCACGTCCGGAAGGTAGCGCGGTTCGTGCCACATGTGGTGCCACCCGAGAGCGACGAACGGCCGTGCGAACCGCATCGCTGCTGCTCAGAGCTGGAGCCGGGGGTCGGGATCGAACCGACGACCTACCGCTTACAAGGCGGTTGCTCTACCACTGAGCTACACCGGCGAGTGGTGCCATCGTAGGACGTCCGCGACGACCGCGGCCGTGGGGCGCGCGGCCGGCCGGCCGAGGGCCGTGGGTGCGGGTCGACGCCCGGTGCCAGCACCTACCCTG
>DATAGR010000618.1:0-2737 GCA_036263575.1 Aquihabitans sp.
GGCGATGGCACCCAGGACGCCGGCCGACGCGCCGGCGAGGTCGCCGCGCTCGAGCTTCGAGTAGTACTCGACGCTCACCCCGGCGAGCGACGCGACCTCGCTGCGGCGCAGCCCCGCGACCCTGCGGCTGCCGCCACGAGGGAGACCCGCCTGCTCCGGCGTGATCTTGGCGCGGCGTGACACGAGGAACTCCCGCACGTCGCTCCGGTTGTCCATGGCTGCAGGGTACGGCGGCTCCGGACGGCGTGGGGTGCCCTGTCGGTACACCTCTCGACAGGCTCTTCCTCCCTCGCGCCGGCCGGCGTTCACTGGGCGTCGAGACCCCCACCCCGAGGAGACCACCATGCGTGGAGCTGTGATGCACGCCCCCGGCGACGTGCGCGTCGAGGACCGTCCTGACCCCACCATCATCGAACCGACCGACGCGATCATCCGGCTGTCGGCCACCTGCATCTGCGGCTCGGACCTCTGGCCGTACCGCGGCATCGAGGCGCTCGACGGGGCGACGCCGATGGGCCACGAGTACTGCGGCATCGTCGAGGAGGTGGGTTCGGCGGTGACCACGATCCGCCCCGGCCAGTTCGTCGTCGGGTCCTTCTGGGCCTCGGACGGCACGTGCGAGATCTGCCGGGCCGGCTACCAGAGCGCGTGCACCCACCGCACCCTCATGGGCACGATCGGCACCCAGGCCGAGTACGCCCGCATCCCCCTCGCCGACGGCACCCTCGTCGCCACCCGTGAGGTCCCCTCCGCCGATCTCGTTCCCCACCACCTCGCCGCCTCGGACGTGCTCGGCACCGGTTGGTTCGCGGCAGTGGCCGCCGAGGTCGGCCCGGGCAAGACCGTGGCCGTCGTCGGCGACGGCGCCGTCGGCCTCATGGGCGTTCTCGCCGCCCGGCAGCTCGGCGCCGAGCGCATCATCGCCATGAGCCGCCACGAGGACCGCCAGAAGCTGGCGCTCGACCTCGGCGCCACCGACATCGTGACCGAGCGGGGCGACGACGGCGTCGAGCGGGTCATGGAGCTCACCCGCGGCCTCGGCGCCCACTCGGTCATCGAGGCGGTCGGCACCCAGGAGGCCATGCTGCAGGCGATCCGCTCCTGCCGGCCGGGCGGCCACGTGGGCTTCGTCGGCCTCACCCACGAGGCGACCATCGGCGGCATGGACCTGTTCATGTCGCTCGTCCACCTCCACGGCGGCCCCGCCCCCGTCCGGCGGTTCCTGCCGCAGCACCTGGACCTCATCGCCGACGGCACCATCGAGCCCGGCAAGGTCTTCGACCTCACCCTGCCGCTCGAGCGGGCCGCCGACGGCTACACCGCCATGGACGAGCGCCGCGCCATCAAGACCCTCCTCACGGTCTGATGCGCGCCGAGCCGCCGGCGTGTCGGATCATCACCAGGGACGAGCCGTGGGAGATGTCGACGTACTGGAAGCCGACCGACTCGTAGAGGTGGCGCGCCGGGTTCCCGGCGTTCACGCTGAGGCTCAGGGCTGCGTGCCCCTGGGCCTCGCTCGCCTCGACGAGCTCGACCAGGAGCCGTCGACCGATCCCCTCGTGTCGCCGGGACGCGATGACGGCGATCGAGAGCTCTGGGACGTCCTCGCCGACGAACCCGTACCCGTGGCTCGCCTCGGTGTAGAGGCGATACCAGGCTGCGCCCACCGGCCCGTCCTGCTCGGCGACCACGCCGTGGTCGCCGGGCCGGGGCCAACCGACGAGGTACTGCGCGTACCTGGGGTCGGCGAGCGCCTCCTCACCGGTCGGTGTCGGCTTGTCGGGCCGCCAGACCGCGGCCTCGCCCAGCATCGCTGCGAGGAACTCGCGGTCCTCTGCGCCGGCCGGGCGGCATCGGACGTCTTCCACCTCGGTCAGTCAAGCAGGGCGGCGAGGCCGCCGACCGCTCGACGGCGGTCCCGCCGAGCGTCGCGAACCCTTGGTCTGGCCGGAGGGATTTGAACCCACGACCCCCGCGTCCCAAACGCGGTGCGCTACCAAGCTGCGCCACGGCCAGTCGCCGCCCACCGTACCGGGTCGGGCGAGGGGCCCCTGCGGCGGCGGGACCTAGGGTCGGCCCATGACCGACCCCGACCGGCCGCCCGATCGTGGGTGGACCTCGCAGCTGGTGGAGGTGGCCGTCGCCGACCCGCCGGAGGCCTGGGCCCGAGCCGGCTTCGCCGTCGACCGCGACGGCGTGCGGATCGGTGCCACCACGTTCCGCCTCACCGGCCCGCAGCCCGGCGCCCGGGGCATCGTCGGGTGGGCCATCGCCGGGCTCGACGCCCCCGACGGCGAGGGGACGATCGACGGCCTGCCGACCACGTTCATGACGGCGGCCGACCCCGCTCCGCCGACGGCGGCAGACCCGGCGGCGGACCCGGCGCCGCCGCAGCCGAACGGCGTCGTGGGCCTCGACCACGTCGTGGTGCGGACACCGGACCTCGAGCGGACGATCGCCGCGTTCGGCGACGTCGGCCTGGCCTGCCGGCGCATCCGGGAGACCACCGGCCCGGGCGGCGCGCCCATGCGCCAGGCGTTCCTCCGCGTCGGCGCCACCATCATCGAGGTCGTCGGGGGCGCCACGGGGAGCGGCGAGCCTGCGAGCGAGGCGCCCGCCACCTGGTTCGGGCTGGCCCTCGACGCCGACGACCTCGACCGCACCGCCGCCGCGCTCGGCGACGGCCTCGGCCGCACCAAGCCGGCGGTCCAGGAGGGCCGGCGCATCGCCACCTTCC
>DATAGR010000619.1:0-12599 GCA_036263575.1 Aquihabitans sp.
GTGGTGGCCATCGGCAACGCCCTGGCCCTCGGCGACGATCCGAGCGTCACCCGGGGCATCGTCTCGGCCAAGGACCGCTCGATCAACGACGGCCAGATCGCACTCGACCACCTCATCCAGACCGACGCGGCCATCAACCCCGGCAACTCGGGCGGCCCCCTGGTGAACGCCGACGGCCAGGTCGTCGGCATCAACACCGCCATCATCGACGGGGCCCAGAACGTGGGCTTCTCCCTCGCCATCGACCAGGTCGAGGAGCTGCTCCCGGACCTCAAGGCCGGCAAGGGCGACCTGCAGCCCAACGCCGCCGTCCTCGGCGTCGCCTCGGTCACCGTCGACGGCCAGCTCACCGATGCGGTGCGCGAGGAGTACGGCGTCACCGCCACCGCCGGGGCCCTCATCACCGCCGTCGAACCTGAGTCGGCCGCCGCCGATGCCGGGATCGAGGAGGGCGATGTGATCGTGGAGGCCGACGGCGACCCGGTCGCCACCAACGAGGACGTCACCGCCGCCGTCCGCTCCCACGAGGCCGGGGACCGCATGGCCATCACGGTGGAGCGCCAGGGCCGGCGTCGCAGCTTCGACGTCACGCTCGGCCCCAAGTAGCCCGACGGCGAGCGCCGGGCGATCGCACCGGGCGTGGTTCGCCTGCCGGGTCCGGGGACGTCGGCGCTAGGGTCCTCACCCATGTCGCAGAGCCAGACCGACCTCCCCGAGGGACCCCCGCGCGGCCACGTGCGCGTCGTCTACCTGGGCCCCGTGGCCCCCCACTGGGACCTCCAGAGCGACTTCGGCGACCGGGCCCAGATCGAGGGCTTCCGCGACCGCATGCAGGCCCGCCTGCAGCTCGTGCCCCCGCACGACCCGCAGTTCCGCCGCAACCGCGAGCGCGTCATCCGCGACGCCGAGCGCGAGAACTTCCTGCTCGACTGGGACCTCGGCCTCCCCGAGGACTGAGCACGCGCCCGGCTCGGCCGGGAGCCGCAGCCGCCACCGGTCGTCCACCTCCACGACGCCCGGCGTGCACCGGGGCGTCGGCCGATGCGAGCCCGGCGTCGCTACCCTCGGCCCATGGACACCGTGGCCGACGACGCACCCGTGCGCAGCGCCGACGGCTTCGCCCCCGTCACCGACGACCCGAAGCGGTTCCTGAACCGCGAGCTGTCGTGGCTCGACTTCAACGCACGCGTGCTGGAGTCGGCGGCGGACCCCCGGGTGCCGTTGCTGGAGCGGGCGAAGTTCTGCGCCATCTTCAGCCAGAACCTCGACGAGTTCTTCCAGGTCCGCGTGGCCGGCCTCGTCGACCAGGTGGTCGCCGGGGTGGGCCGCAGCTCGCCCGACGGCCTGTCGCCGAGCGAGACGCTGCGGGCGGTGGCGGTCCGCGTCGGCGAGCTCGTGGACCGCCTCGAGCAGCTCTTCATCGACCTCATCGTCCCGGAGCTGGCCGAGGTCGGGATCGTCTTCTCGTCGTGGGACCAGCTCGACGACGACGACCGCGAGTACCTGGTCCAGGAGTTCGACGCCCGGATCTTCCCGGTGCTCACGCCGCTGGCGGTCGACCCTGGCCACCCGTTCCCGTACATCTCCAGCCTCTCGCTGAACCTGGCCGTCGTGCTGCGCGACCCCGTGGCCGACGAGCGCCGCTTCGCCCGGGTCAAGGTGCCGCCGCTGCTGCCCCGCTTCGTGGTCATGCCCGACGGCGAGCGCTTCGTGCCGCTCGAGCAGGTGATCGCCTCGCACCTCGACCGGCTGTTCCCCGGGATGGAGGTGGTCGAGACGTTCGCCTTCCGGGTCACGCGCAACGCCGACCTCACGCTCGAGGAGGAGGAGGCCGACGACCTCCTCGCCGCCGTCGAGATGGAGCTGCGGCGCCGCCGGTTCGGCTCCGCCGTGCGCCTGGAGGTCGACGGCCGGGTCACCCCCGAGGTCCTCGAGCTGCTCGTGCGCGAGCTGGACCTCACCGCCGACGCCGTCCACGAGACGATCGGCCCGCTGGACCTCGGCGGGCTCTGGGCGCTGCGCGACCTCGACCGGCCCGACCTGAAGGACCCGCCCTGGACGCCGGTCACCCAGGCCCGGTTGGCGGGCGGCGACGACGACAAGGTCGACGTCTTCAAGGTGATCGGCGGCGGCGACGTGCTGGTGCACCACCCGTACGACTCGTTCCACACGTCGGTCGAGGAGTTCGTCCGCCAGGCGTCGCGCGACCCCAAGGTCCTCGCGATCAAGCTCACGCTGTACCGGACCTCCGGTGACAGCTCGATCATCAAGTCGCTGGTGCGCGCCGCCGAGCGGGGCAAGCAGGTGGCCGCGCTGGTCGAGCTCAAGGCCCGCTTCGACGAGGCCGCCAACATCGGGTGGGCCCGGGCCCTGGAGCAGGCGGGGGTGCACGTCACGTACGGCCTGGTCGGCCTCAAGACCCACACCAAGACGGCGCTGGTGGTGCGCGACGAGGGTGGCGGGGTGCGCAGCTACTGCCACATCGGCACCGGCAACTACAACGCCAAGACCGCCAAGCTCTACGAGGACATCGGCCTCCTGACCGCCGACCCGGCCGTGGCCGCCGACCTCGCCCAGCTCTTCAACTACCTCACCGGCTACGGCCGCGACGTCCAGTACCAGCGGCTCCTGGTGGCCCCGCACCCGCTGCGGACCCGCCTGCTCGAGCTCATCGACACCGAGATGGCCGCCCCGGCGGGCACCGGCCGCATCCTGATGAAGATGAACAGCCTGGTCGACCCGGTGTCCATCGACCGCCTCTACGCCGCGTCGCAGGCGGGCGTCGAGATCGACCTCATCATCCGCGGCATCTGCTGCCTGCGGCCCGGCGTGCCCGACCTCTCCGAGAACATCCGGGTCCGATCGATCATCGGCCGCTACCTCGAGCACTCCCGGATCTTCCGCTTCGCCAACGGCCGTGGCCCCGGGGTGCCGATCACCTACTTCGGCTCGGCCGACCTCATGCCCCGCAACCTCGACCGCCGCATCGAGGCCCTGGTGCCGGTGGCCGACCCGGCGCTGGTGCGGCGCATCGATGAGATCATCGACGTGAACCTGGCCGACGACACGCTGGCGTGGGAGCTGGGTTCGGACGGCCAGTGGGCCCACGTCGAGGGCGAGGGCACGATCGACGCCCACCTCCGGTTCCAGGAGCTGGCCCGCATCCGGGCCCGGCGGTCCGACGGGTGAGCAGGACCCGCTCCGCCGGCCCGGCGCGCCGCTGATGGCCGACCCGATCCAGGTCCTCGCCGCCGGCGGGGCCGTGTGGCGCCGTGGCGACGCCGGCACCGTCGAGGTGCTCGTGGTCCACCGGCCCCGCTACGACGACTGGTCCCTGCCCAAGGGCAAGTGCGACGACGGCGAGTCGTTCCTCGCCTGCGCCGAGCGAGAGGTGCTCGAGGAGACCGGCCTGACGTGCGAGACCGGGCCCGAGCTGCTCGACGTGACGTACCGCGACCACAAGGACCGGCCGAAGGTCGTCCGCTACTGGGCCATGGAGGCGGTCGACGGGACGTTCACCCCGAACGACGAGGTCGACGAGGTCCGCTGGCTGCCGTTCCCGGCCGCCGTGGCCCAGCTCAGCTACGCCCACGACCGCCCCGTGCTGCGGGCGCTCGTGACCACGCTCACCGAGCTCGACCGCCTCACCTGAGCCCGGTCGCGCCCGTCCCGAGCGGGTCGCGCCACGGAGGGTGACCGGGAGGCGGCGGCCAGGTGGACGGGTCCGGGATGTTGGCGAGTCGTTCACCCGTGGTTCACCGATGGCCCCCGGCCGGGACACCCGGCCTCCGTACCGTGCGCAGCGTCAGACGCACCCCGGTACGCCCAAGGAGGGCCCCCACGTGATCTCGAGCAAGCGCCGAGCATCGTTCGCCGCCGCACTCATCATCCCCGCACTGCTCCTCGGTGCCTGCGGCACCGAGGACGACGACGAGGCCAGCGCCGGCGGCACCGACGCCACCGCCGACACCGAGGTCTCCGGCTCGGTCACCGTCTCGGGTTCCTCGACGGTCGAGCCCATCACCAACTTCGTCCGCGAGGACTTCATCGCCCAGAACGACCAGGTCGACATCTCCGTCGAGGGCCCGGGCACCGGCGACGGCTTCGAGCTCTTCTGCAACGGCGAGACCGACATCTCCGACGCCTCCCGCCCGATCAAGGAGGAGGAGATCGCCAAGTGCGACGAGGCCGGCATCGAGTTCGTCGAGCTCGAGATCGGCATCGACGGCCTCTCGGTGATCACCGCCGAGGGCAACCCGCTCGAGTGCCTGAGCTTCGCCGACCTCTACGCCCTCGCCGGCCCCGAGTCCGAGGGCTTCGACCGGTGGACCGACGCCCAGGACCTCGCCACCGAGCTGGGCTCGGACACCGAGTTCCCCGACGAGAACCTCGTGGTGACCGCCCCCGGCGCCGAGTCCGGGACCTACGACAGCTTCATCGAGCTGGCGCTCGCCGACACCGCCGAGGCCCGCCTCGAGGAGGGCAAGATCGAGGAGGACGCAGTCGAGACCACCCGGGCCGACTACTCCGCCAGCCCCAACGACAACACGATCATCGAGGGCGTCACCGGTGACCCGGGCGGCTTCGGCTGGGTGGGCTTCGCCTTCGCCGACCAGGCCGAGGGCGTCAAGCTCATGCCGATCTCCGAGGAGCCCGGCGGCGAGTGCGTCGAGCCGACCGCCGAGACCATCCAGGACGGCAGCTACCCCATCAGCCGCAGCCTCTACATCTACGTGAATAAGGCCAAGGCCGAGGAGAACGAGGCCCTCAGCGCCTTCGTGGACTTCTACATGGAGGGCCTCGACGGGTTCGTCGAGGCGGCCGACTACATCCCGCTGGCCGACAACGCGGCGACGCTCGAGGCCTGGGAGGCCAAGACGGCCGGCACGCAGGCCGAGTAGTGCAGTAGACGTGCCCTCGGACCCGGCCGCCGTGCAGGGTCCGAGGGCCCCGGCGACGCCCCGAGCTCCTCGCTCGGGGCGGACGCCGTTCCCCCGCCCCCTCCGCTGACCGAGGATCGATGACCGCAATCTCCTCCCCGACACCAGGGCCCGTCTCGCTCGAGGACCTCGCCGGCGACCCCAAGCGCCAGCGGGTCGAGCGGGTGGTGCGCGCCGTGCTCACCGTCGCCGCGCTGACCTCCGTCCTGATCAGCATCGCCATCATCTACGTGCTGTTCCGCGACGCCGTGGCCTTCCTCGGATCCATCCGGCTGAGCGAGCTCAACGACGACGTCTGGCTGCCGCGTGGCGGCCGCTTCGGGTTGCTGTCGCCGGTGCTCGGCACCCTGTGGGTCACCCTCGTCGCCGTGGTGATCGCCGGGCCCATCGGGCTCGGTGCCGCCATCTACCTCTCCGAGTACGCGAAGCCGCGGGTCCGGCGCATCGTCAAGCCGATCGTCGAGATCCTGGCTTCGATCCCCTCGGTCGTCGTCGGCTTCTTCGCCATCCGGTTCATCGCCCCGGAGATCACCGAGAAGATCTTCAGCAACTCGCCGAGCCAGAACCTGCTGGTCGCCGGCATCGGCGTGGGGCTGCTGACGATCCCGCTCATGACCTCGGTGTCCGAGGACGCCTTGCGGGCCGTCCCGATGTCGCTTCGGGAGGCGTCGTCGGGCCTGGGCGCCAAGAAGGTCACCACCGTCGTGCGGGTCGTCGTGCCGGCCGCCATCAGCGGTCTGGTCGCCGGGCTCATCCTCTCGATCTCCCGGGCGATCGGCGAGACGATGGTCGTGTTCCTCGCGGCCGGCGGCACCGGCACCCGGCCCGACAGCCCCCTCGACGGCGGCCTCACCATCACGTCGGCCATGGCGTCCGTCGCCAGCGGCACCGACAACGTGGTCGGCGTGGGCAACACCTTCCAGAGCATCTTCTTCCTCGGGTTGGTGCTCTTCCTGATCACCCTCTCGCTCAACGTGGTGGCCGACCGCTTCGTGCGGCGGGTCCGCCAGAAGTACTGAGGCACCATGGCCATCACCGCACCCGAGATCACCACCGACGTCGTCCGGGCCCGCCTGCAGGGCGAGAAGGCCGACGTCAGCGGCGCCGCCTTCAAGGACCTCCTGGTCGCCTGCCTGGCCATGGTGCTCGCCGCGCTCATCGCCCTCATCGCCAGCGTCTCCGGCGAGGGCATCGACGTGCTGTGGCGCCGCGGGATCGTCGAGTTCATGTCCGAGCCGTTCTCGATCCGCCCGCAGGCCGCCGGCGTCTACCAGGCGGTGGTCGGCACCGTCACGTGCGCGGTCATCGTCGCCGTGTTCGCCTTCCCGCTCGGCCTGGCCTCCGCGATCTACCTGGAGGAGTACGCCAGCGACACCTTCTTCACCCGGGCGATCGACGTCGTGATCCGCAACCTCGCCGGCGTGCCCGCCGTCGTCTACGGGCTCCTCGGCTACGCCCTCTTCGTGGGCGGCCCGTTCAAGGAGATCACCGGCGGGTCGAGCGTCCTCTCCGCCGGGCTCACCCTGTCGATCCTCGTCCTGCCGATCGTGGTGATCACCTCCGCCGAGGCGATCCGGGCCGTGCCCTCCGCCCTGCGCGAAGGCGGCTTCGGCGTCGGCGCCACCCGGTGGGAGGTCACTCGCACGCTGGTGCTGCCGAACGCCCTCCCCGGCGTGCTGACCGGCACGATCCTCGGCCTGGCCCGTGCCCTCGGCGAGGCGGCGCCGCTGATCCTCGTCGGCGCGGCCACGAGCGGGTTCTCGGGCGGCGAGCCCGGCGACCTGACCGGGCGCTTCACGGCCCTGCCCAACATCATCGCCACGTGGTCCAAGCTCCCGCCGAGGAACTGGACCGGCAACACCCAGGCGGCGATCCTCGTGACGCTCGCCCTCGTCCTCGGCATCAACGCCGTCGGCATCATCCTCCGCAACCGCTTCGAGAAGAAGAAGTGAGCCCCATGACCCCGATCAGCCAGCCCCAGCAGTCGACCGCCCCGACGGCAACCGTCGACCTCACCGCCCAGACCACCGACGAGCCGCTGGAGCGCGCCAAGCCGAAGGTCTTCGAGACCCGCGACCTCGCCGTGTTCTACGGCGACTTCCGGGCGGTGCGCGACGTCAACATCGCGGTCCACCAGAGCGAGATCACCGCGTTCATCGGCCCGTCGGGCTGTGGCAAGAGCACCGTGCTGCGGTGCTTCAACCGCATGAACGACCTGATCGACATCGCGCGGGTCGACGGCCACCTGACCTTCCACGGCGTCGACCTGTACGACAAGGCGGTCAACCCCGTCGAGGTCCGGCGCCGCATCGGGATGGTGTTCCAGAAGCCGAACCCGTTCCCCAAGTCGATCTACGAGAACGTGGCCTACGCGCCCCGCCTCGCCGGCCTGGCCAAGAAGGGCTCGGCGATGGACGAGATCGTGGAGACGTCGCTGCGCAAGGCGGCGCTGTGGGACGAGGTCAAGGACCGGCAGAAGAAGTCGGCCCTCGGCCTCTCGGGCGGCCAGCAGCAGCGGCTCTGCATCGCCCGGGCCCTCGCCGTGAACCCGGAGGTGGTGCTGATGGACGAGCCGTGCTCGGCCCTCGACCCCATCGCCACCGGTCGCATCGAGGACCTGATGGAGGAGATCAAGCAGCAGTACACGATCATCATCGTCACCCACAACATGCAGCAGGCGGCTCGTGTGAGCGATCGCTGCGCCTTCTTCACCACCGAGGTGAGCGAGACGAGCGACACCCGGACCGGCGTGCTGGTGGAGTACGACGCCACCGAGAAGATGTTCTCGAACCCGTCCGACGAGCGCACCGAGAACTACGTGACCGGCCGGTTCGGCTGATCGTCGGTGGATCTCGACGACGTCCCGATGGTCCGGCAGGGGTTCGCAGCGGAGCTCGAGCAGCTTCGGCTGCAGGTGGAGCTGATGGCGGTCCGGGTCGACCAGAACCTGGAGCGCATGCGCACCTTCCTGCTCGAAGGTGACGCCGAGGTGGCGGCGGCGGCGCTGGCGGCCGACGACGACATCGACGCCATGAACCTGTCGCTCACCGAGCGGTGCTACGACCTGCTCGCCCGGGAGTCGCCGGTGGCGACGGACCTGCGGTTCATCGTCTCGGTGATGCGGGTGCTGGGCGAGCTGGAGCGCATCGGCGACCTCTCGCTGCGGGTCGCCAAGGTCGGCGTCGACTGGGCCGTCGTCCACCAGTACCCGACCACCTACGACATCCTCGTCTCGATGGGCGACACGGCCGTCGACCTCTACCGCCAGGCCCTGTCGGCGTGGTCGAGCCAGGACCTGGGCCAGGCCGACGCCCTCGCCCGCTCCGGACGGGCGCTCGACCTGGCCAACGAGCAGCTGGCCCGGGAGCTGCTCCGCCTCGACGGGCCCACCGCCGTGCCGGCCGCGCTGCACAGCCTGGTGATCGGCAAGGCGCTCGACCGCATCGCCGACCACGCGGCCATCATCGGCAGCCGCCTGCGGTACCTCCTCACGGGCGATCCCGGCCACCTCGCCGCCGAGATCCGGTGACGCCGGGCAGGATGGAGGTGACGACGAGGTGAACGAGGGGTTGCCGGACATGGACAACGTGCGGAAGACGTTCCACCACACGCTGGAGGAGATCCGCCAGGAGATGGTGCAGATGGCGGCGCTGGTGACCGAGGGGATCCCGCGCGCCACCGAGACCCTCCTCGCCGGCGACCTGGGCGACGCCCAGGCGATCATCGAGGGCGACGACCCGCTCGACGCCGCCGCGGTCGAGCTCGAGGAGCGCTGCTACCAGCAGCTCGCGCTCCAGCAGCCGATGGCCGGCGACCTGCGCAGCCTCGTCACCGCGATCCGCATGATCGCCGAGATCGAGCGGTCGGGCGACCTCGTCGTCAACATCGCCAAGGGCTCGCGCCGCATCTTCGGCACCGAGCTCTCGGCGCGCCTCCGCGGCCTCATCGGCCAGATGGGCGAGGAGGCCACCCGCCTCTTCCGCCTGGCGATGGACTCCTACATCGACGAGGACGCCGGCGTGGCCGCCGCCCTCGACGACCTCGACGACCGCCTCGACGCCATCCACCGCGACTACATCCAGGAGATCTTCCTGGTGCACAACTCCGGCACGCTCAGCGTGCAGGCCGCCGTGCAGCTGGCCCTGATCGGCCGGTACTACGAGCGCATCGGCGACCACGCCGTCAACATCGGCGAGCGCGTCCGCTACATGGTCACCGGCTGGCTCCCCGAGCACACCGGCGCCGCCCGCAACGCCGCCCGCAACGAACCACCCCCCAGGAGCTGACCCGTGCGCGTGCTCGTCACCAACGACGACGGCGTCGAGGCCCCGGGCCTCGCGGCACTGGCCCGGGCGGTCCACGCCGCCGGCCACGACACCGTCGTCGTCGCCCCGCTCGACGAGCGCAGCGGTGCCGCCGCCGCCATCGGCGCCCTGGGCCCGGGCACGCGGCTGCGGGTCTCGCGCCCGGAGATCCCCGGCCTCCACGGCGAGGAGGGGGTCGAGGTCTACGGCCTGGAGGGCCCGCCGGCGCTGTGCGTCGTGACCGCCCGCCTCGGCGCCTTCGGGGAGCAGCCCGACGTCGTCGTCTCCGGCGTCAACCGGGGGCTCAACACCGGGCGGGCCATCCTCCACTCGGGCACCGTCGGCGCCGCGCTCACCGGCGCCAACCACGGCGTCTCGGGCGTGGCGGTCAGCATCGCCGGGGCCGATCCCGTCCACTGGGACACCGCCGCCGGCATGGCCGTCGAGGCCCTCCACTGGCTGGGCACCGCCCCGCCCCGCACCGTCGTGAACCTGAACGTGCCCGACCTGCCGCTGGCCGAGGTGCGGGGCGTCCGCTGGGCCGAGCCGGCGCCGATCGGGGAGTGGCACGCGGTGGTCGACCACGTGGGCGCCGACCTGCTCGAGCTGTCGCTCGCCCTCACCCGCATCGAGCTGCCGGCGGGCTCGGACACGGCGCTCGTCGCCGCCGGCTACGCCGCCACCACCCTGCTGCGCGGCCCCGGTGCCGCCGAGTGGGGCCCCGTCGCCGACCACCTCGACCGGCTCCTCCCGTCGCGGGCGGCGTCGTAGTGCTCCGGGCCGCCCAGCTCCGGCGCCGCCTCGACGACCTGCGGCAGCGCTTCGACGGCACCACCGGGCCGTCTTCCTCGTCCGTCGACGACGCCGTCGACCGGCTCGTGCGAGCCGCCCACCGCCACCTCGACGGCGAGGCCAAGGTCTCGGCCACCGCCGAGCGCCTCGTGAGCGCGCTCGACGTCATCCCGCAGGGCATCGTGCTCGCCGACGCCGAGGGCAACGTCGCCTTCCGCAACCGGTCGGCGTCCGGGTTCTTCGCGGCACGTCACAGCGAGGCGCTCGTCGAGTCGGCCATCACCGACCTGATCGCCGCCGCGGTCGGCGGCGAGGACACCACCCGCACCCTCGACCTGTTCGGCCCGCCGCGCCGGGCGCTGCAGCTCCGGGCCATCCCGCTCGAGGGCTCGGAGGGCGAGGTCGCCGGCGTCTTCCTCGTGGTCGAGGACGTCTCCGAGCGCCAGCGGCTCGACGCCGTCCGCCGCGACTTCGTCGCCAACATCAGCCACGAGCTCAAGACGCCGGTCGGCGCGCTGGGCGTGCTGGCCGAGACGCTCGCGGGCGAGACCGACGTCGAGGTGGTCCAGCGGCTCGCCGGTCGCATGCAGCGCGAGGCGTTCCGCGTCGCCCGCACGATCGACGACCTCCTGCAGCTCAGCCAGATCGAGGCCAGCGAGCTCCCGAGCCGCGAGCCGGTGCCGGTGCACCTCGTGATCGCCGAGGCCGTCGACCGGACCCGCCCCGCGGCCGAGCTCTCGTCGGTCCGCCTCGTCGTGCGCGAACCCTCGCGGCGCGTCACCGTCGTGGGCGACCGCCGCCAGCTCGTGTCGGCCATCGCCAACCTCTTCGACAACGCGGTCAAGTACTCCGAGCCCGGCGCCGAGGTCACCGTCCGCACGCACAGCGACGGCGTGTGGGTCCACGTCGCGATCGAGGACCAGGGCATCGGCATCCCGGCCCGCGACCTCGAGCGCATCTTCGAGCGCTTCTACCGGGTGGACCGAGCCCGAAGCCGCGACACCGGCGGCACCGGCCTCGGGCTGGCCATCGTCCGCCACGTGGTGCAGAACCACGAGGGCGAGGTCACCGTCACGTCCCGGGAGGGCGAGGGGTCGACCTTCACCCTCCAGCTCCCGGCCGGTCCCGGCACCGCCCTCGCCACCCCACCCCAGGAGGTCCCGGCATGAGCCTGGCCACCCACCAGCAGGAGACACGCATGGCCGCACCCACCACCACGATCCTCGTCGTCGAGGACGAGGACAGCTTCGTCGAGGCGCTCACCGTGGGGCTCGCACGTGAGGGCTTCCGGGTGCAGGTCGCACGCGACGGCGCCGAGGCCCTCGACCTGTTCGACGTCGTGCAGCCCGACCTCGTCCTCCTCGACGTCATGCTGCCGAAGGTGTCGGGCATCGACGTGTGCCGCGAGCTCCGCAGGCGCTCGCAGGTGCCGATCATCATGGTCACGGCCAAGGGCTCCGAGATCGACACCGTGGTGGGCCTGGAGGTCGGCGCCGACGACTACGTCTCCAAGCCGTACCGCCTGCGCGAGCTCGTCGCCCGCATGCGGGCCGTCCTCCGGCGGTCGCCCGGCGAGGCCGGTGTCGTCGACACCGAGACCGGCGAGGTCCTCCAGGTCGGCGACGTCTCGCTCGACCCGGCACGCCACGAGGTCCTGATCCGCGGCACCGACGTCGCCCTGCCCCTCAAGGAGTTCGAGCTCCTCACGCTGCTGCTCGAGAACGCCGGGCGGGTGCTGCCGCGCGACGTCCTCATCGACCGCATCTGGGGCCACGACTACGTGGGTGACACCAAGACGCTCGACGTCCACGTGAAGCGCCTCCGGGCGAAGGTCGAGGACGACCCCTCGTCGCCGACGCGGATCATCACGATCCGCGGCCTGGGCTACAAGTACGAGGCGCCCCGACCCGTCCGCGCCTGAGCGCCCCTGCTGACCACTCGACGGTTCCGGGCGGCCCGTCGCCCAGAGGGGTGAGGTCCCGCATCGTCGGCGCGCCGGGCGGGCAGGACCGCGCGCCGTGACCTGCCCCCGCCGATGTCGGACCGGATCCGTACGATGGGCCCCGTGACCGCCGCCGACCCCGCCCTGCCCCGCCCGGGCACGGCCGCGGGCGCCAAGGCGTTCGTCGTCACCCCGTTCGCCCGCCTGGCCCGCACCCACGCAGCCTCGGCCATGGCCGACGCCATGGTGGCGGCCTCGCTCGCCGGGTCGCTCTTCTTCAGCCTCCCGGCCGGCGATGCCCGGGGTCCGGTGCTGCGGTACCTGGTCATCACCATGTTGCCGTTCGCCGTCGTCTCGCCGCTGATCGGCCCGGCGATCGACCGGATGAAGGGCGGCCACCGCCTGATGCTCATCGCGTCGGCGGTGCTGCGCTCGGCGCTCTGCTACCTGATGGCCACGGTCATCAACAGCGGCAACCTGGCCTTCTTCCTCTACGCCCTGTGCCTGCTGGTCTGCCAGAAGGCGTACCAGGTGGCCCGCTCCGCCCTGGTCCCGACCGTCGTCCGCTCCGACGCCGAGCTGGTGGAGGCCAACTCCAAGCTCTCGCTGATCAGCGGCCTG
>DATAGR010000620.1:0-3305 GCA_036263575.1 Aquihabitans sp.
GCCTCGTGGCGGTGGGGGCGGTCCCCCAGGAGCGTCAGCCGGAAACACCTCGGCCTAGAGCCCGTTGTGTGTGGACCGGGATTAGGTCGATCAGCGCCCCCACCCAGGGGCCCTGGAGAGATTCCGGATCTAGGCCGAAGTGTGTCCGCTCGTCCACCAGGGGGACGACCCCCCACCCCGTCAGCCCCTGCACCGTGGAGGTCAGGGATTCGCAATGTGTACGGGTTCCCAACTCGCCCGGTGACCGGGCATGAGGGCGCTGTGTGGGGCTTGCTGCGCCCCTCTCGATCCGCCGGTCTATCGAGGTCATGTGCGCCGTTGGTGCTCGGAGTCGTGCCGCGCCTGGGCGCGCCGTAATCCCGGTCGCATTCGCGCCGTGCGCTGGTGCCGCAGCTGCGGTCGACGACTGCGCTCGTCCGCCTCGTCGCAGGCGACCTGTCACGACCTGTGCGCCATCCTGTATGCACCGCGCCCGGGGCCGGGCTGGTGACGAGACCGCCCAACGCTGACCGCCTAAGTCAGCTCACCGCGCTCGCTCTGCGGCTAGGGATCGCACAGCTGCCGGAGTGGTGCCGGCGCAACGGCCGAGCCGGGGGAGTCGAGCTGCTGGTGCTCGAGGCCACGTTCGGGGCCAGTCAGGGCCAGGCGGGGACATTTCTGGCGGAGTCGAGCGACACAGCGGACGCTCACCCCATGCCCCTCGTTCACCGCTACGCCGAAGCCGCCCGATGGCTCGACGTCTCCGAGCGGACCATCAAGCGCATGGTCGCCTCGGGCGAGCTTCGCGCCATCGAGGTCGGCGGATCGCGACGGATCCCGCACCGGGAACTCGTCGACCTCATCGACCGGCAACTCGCCGCCTGACCCACCCAGGAGCCAAACACTCAATGCCCCGCAACATCAACGACCTCTCACCGACCATGCAGGCGCTCTACAAGCTCAACGCCGCCGGCAAGGCCGACGACGCGCTCGCCGCCATCCGCAAGCACAGCGACTCCCTCGAGCGCGTGTGCAAGGAGATCCGCAACGACAACACGCGCACCGAGTCACACAAGCGGTGGCGGATGGCCGTGGTCTCCAGTCAAGCCCGCCTCGGGACCGACCATGACCTGCACCGGCTCGCGGCCGGCGTGACCCTCACCGACCGAGGCGACGCTGCCCGCGTGTTCGGCGTGGAGGGCCTCCCCGGCGACGCCGCAACCCTGGTCATCTCCCGGCGAGACGCTGCCGACCGCGTCGCCAAGATCACTGACCGCAACGAGCTCAGGGCCCTCCTGGCCCAGGCCACCCGCACCGGCGACGAGGTGCTGGCCCGTGCGGTCGCCGAGAGGGCCATGGCGGAGCGGGACGACAAGACGCTGCACGCGTTCTGCGACGACCGGCCGGCCCTCGACTCTGCCGTGGAGCGGCTGTGGAAGTCCGGCGCCGCAGAGCCGGGCGTGCCCATGGAGCTGACGATGCAGCTCGGAGCCCTCGCTCCGCCCGAACTACAGGGCATGTCGTCCGGCTCGATTGCATCGCTCGCTCGGCAGGGTGCCGAGGTGGCGTCGTGACCCCCACCGCCGCCACGAAAGCGAAGCTGGACCCCGTCGAAGCCACTCGAGCAGAGGCCGATGCTGCGAACCTTGCGCACCTCGAGCGCGTCGACGAAGCCAGCGTCCTCGCCACGCAGATCCACGAGGCAGTGCACGCCGGTGACGCGACCAGGGCGATGTCGCTGAGCCAGCAGCTCCACGAGTCACCGGTGCGGGTCGCCGCAGCGCACGCTGCATCGCTCGCCGCTTCGGTCCGGCACCTCGAAGCACAGATCGAGGCGCTGGCTTCCACCGAGGAGCGGGCCAAGGCCGTGGCTGCCGCGGCCGCGGAACGGTGGGAGATCGCGGCGAACGCGCACGGCCCGCGCTCGTTCGACGCGCAACATGCCGACGTCGATCGACGGGACGCGAGCGCAGCGGTATCCCACCTCGCCGATCAGCGCCGGCACCTGCAACTGGACATCGGCGAGCGACGCCGCAAGCAATCGGCCATCACGAATCAGACCGTCGCCCTGCTGCTCAAGAGGGCTGGCCGATGACCCATCCAGGCCCCGTCGATCCGCTGAGTCAGCACTTCGCCGTGGAACCGGGCAGCGCAGCACGGGAGATCCGCAAAGGTGGCCGAGCCGCCCTCGCCGCCGCCTTCGAAAACCCCGAGCCGAACGCGTACCAGGAGCGCCTCAAGCGGCAGGAAGCGGTGGATTCGTTCCGCTACAGCGAGCAGCTCGAGCACCTCATTCACCTTCGCGAGACAGACCCAGCACGGTTCGCCGTCGCAGCTCCCCGGAGCGAGCGCATGAGCCTCGCCCTTTACGAAGAGTCCAAGGCTGCGGCGCTTGCCGCCGGCGCCGACGTGTCGGGCTCGTCGGGACCGGCGGCGGCCTGATGGACCGCCCCCGGCCCAACCGTTCACGGTTCGGTCAGGTTCGAGGGTGGGCGTGGCTCAACAACGCCGTACTGGCAGTGACCAAGAGGTCTCTGTGAGGTTGCAGGTCAACATCGGCCAGATCGACTAGGGGGCGTAGGAGAGCTCCCAGGGCGGCCGTCGCCAGTACCGCCGCCGCCTCGTCGCCCGCAGTGGCGGTGAGGCGGTCGAGGAGCTGTGTGCGTTGTTTCTCAAGCCGGTCACCGATCCCGGGCTGGAGTGCAACAGCGCGGTCACGTACGACCAGCATGACGACGGTGCGATGCTTGAGGAGCACGTCGAAGGCTGCGCCGAGCACCTCGGAGGACTCCGTTAGCGGCCCGTGTACCACTTCGTCGAGGTCGTCCAGCAGCGGCTCGACGAGGCTTGCCAGGATGTCGGCCTTGCTGTCGAAGTAGTAGTAGAGCGCAGCCGTCGTGATCCCTAGCTGGTCAGCCAGTTCGCGAAGCGCGGCCCGTTCGAAGCCGTTCGCGCAGAACGCCTTCAACGCCTCGTCCAGGATGGCCTGCCGGGTCCGCTCGCCGACTCTGAGTTCAGTCATACGGGGTACGATACTACTTGACGGTCGTTTAGTAGGGTCATACAGTCGACACATGCGCCCCACAGTCCGAGCGGCCAGCGCCGCGGCCCTGCTCGCGATCCTCTTCTCCGCCTGTCAGCCGACTCCTCCTCCTCCTCCTCCGCCGCCGCCGCCCAGCCCCCAGACGTCGCCGTGGAGCGGCACCGTGGTCCGCACGCTCGAAGCGCCCAGCGGCGTGGTGATGACGACCACCATCACGTTGCTGCCTGTGGGCGCGGACGGTTTGGCTGGACCTGACGACGCCACTAGCGCAGGTGCCGGCGTC
>DATAGR010000621.1:0-11826 GCA_036263575.1 Aquihabitans sp.
CGGATCGTGCAGGTCGAGGGCCATGGCCCGAGTCTCGCGCCGCCGGGAACCGGCGACCCCGTCCGACCGCACCACCCGTAAGCTGCGGCCATGGATTGCGCGGCATGCGGGGCCCCGGCCGGCGAGGACGCCCGCTTCTGCGCGAGCTGCGGCCGCCCGCTGCGCGTCGTCGACGACCAGCGCCGGGTCGTGACCGTGCTCTTCGCCGACCTCGTCGGCTTCACCACGCTGTCCGAGCGCCTCGACCCCGAGCGGGTCAAGAACCTCGTCGACCGCTGCTTCGAGCGCCTGGCGGCCGACGTCACCGCCTTCGGCGGCCAGGTCGACAAGGTCGTCGGTGACGCCATCATCGCCCTCTTCGGCGCCCCGACGGCCCACGAGGACGACGCCGAGCGCGCCGTCCGGGCCGCCCTCCGGATGCAGGAGACGCTGCAGGAGCAGGTCGCCGCCATCGGCCAGCCGCTCCAGATCCGCGTCGGCGTGAACACCGGCGAGGTCCTGGTCGGCGCCATGCGCGCCGCCGGGTCGGTCACGGCCATGGGCGACGTCGTCAACACCGCCAGCCGCCTGCAGACCTCGGCCCAGCCGGGCGAGGTGCTGGTGGGGCCGGCCACCCACGCCGCCACCCAGCACACCATCGCCTACGAGGCGCGTGGCCCGCTGGCGGCCAAGGGTCGCGAGGAGCCGGTCGAGACGTGGCTTGCCCTCGCCCCCACCTCGGCCCCCGGCTACCGGGCCCGGCGGGTCGACGTGCCCCTCATCGGGCGCGACAGCGAGCTGGGCCTGCTCCGCCACGCCGCCGGCACCTCCATCTGCAACGAGCGGGCCCTCATGGTCCTGCTGGTCGGCGACGTCGGCATGGGCAAGAGCCGCCTGGCCGACGAGGTCGCGACGTGGGCCGGCACCACCCACGGCACCGTGGTCCGCGAGGGGCGGTGCCTGCCCTACGGCGAGGCCAACGTGTGGTGGCCCGTCGCCGACGCCCTGCGCGAGGGGCTGGGCGTCGAGGACGTCGACGACCTGGAGACCGCGCGCGAGGCCGTCCGCACCCAGGTGGGCGTGGCCCTCGGCCGCCCGGCCACCGACCCGGAGGTGGCCCGGACCACCGAGGGGCTGCTCATGCTCCTCGGCCACGAGACCGGCCCGGACGCCGACCCGGCCACGGCGCGCGAGGACGCGGGCCGGGCCCTGGCCGTCTACACCGGCGGGCTGGCCTCGCAGCACCCGCTCGTGCTCCAGATCTCCGACCTCCACTGGGCCGACGACGCCGTCCTGACGTTGATCGACGACATCTTCGCCACCGTGCACCACCGACCGGTCGTCGTGCTGGCCACGGCCCGGCCCACGCTGCTCGAGCGGTGGACGCCCCGCCCCGGTCGCCACAACACGCTCGTGCTCCACCTCGACCCGCTCGACCGCCGGGCGTCGGCCGAGCTGCTCGGCGTGCTGGTCGGCGAGCCGGTGCCCACCGAGGTGGCCGACGTGGTGCTCGACCGCAGCGGCGGCAACCCGTTCTTCCTCGAGGAGCTGGTCAGCCTGCTCGACGGGGCCCCGGTCGGGGCCGACAGCGGCCGGGTCGCCGCCCTGCCCGACACGCTGCGCGGCCTGGTGGCCGCCCGCCTCGACGACCTCGACGCCCCCACGCGCGCCGTGCTCCAGAACGCCTCGGTCATCGGGCAGCAGGGGCCGGTGGCGGGGCTCCGCGAGATGGGCAGCCAGATGCAGCGGGGCACCGAGGTCGACGCCTCGCTGGCCCGGCTCGTGGCCGACGAGATCATGGAGGTCGCCGACCACGTCTGGCGCTTCCGCTCCGACCTCGTGCGCGAGGTGGCGTACCAGACCATCACCAAGGCCGACCGGGCCAAGTGCCACCTCGGCATCGCCCGCTACCTCGAGGAGGCGGTGGCCACCCGCAAGCCTCGACCGGCGTGGGTGGTCGACCAGCTGGCCCACCACTACGGCTGCGCGGTGTCGCTGGCCGCCGAGCTCGGCCCGGCCGGTTCGGCGGCGATGCCCGCCGACCTCGCCGACCGGGCGCGCCGCTGGGTGGTGGACGCTGCCGACCGCGCCCGCCGCGATCGGGCGCTGCCCACCGCAGCCAAGCTCTACGGCCAGGCGCTCTCCCTGCTCGGCGTCCCCGAGGAGGAGGCGGTGGCCGAGGCCGCTCGCCTCCACCTGGCTCGCGCCGCGGTGGCGTCCGAGGCGTGGGACCTCCCGCTGGCCCGCACCGACGTCGATCGGGCGTGCGCCCTCGCCACCCGCGCCGAGCACCCTGAGCTCTGCGCCCGGGCGCTGGTCCTGCGGGGTGCGATCGAGCAGAAGGAGGGTGACGGCGACCGCGCCGTCGCCACGCTCGGCGACGCCGTGGCCCAGTTCGAGGAGCTGGACGACCACCGCGGACGGGCCGAGGCCCTGCGCCAGCTGGGCATGGTGCACATCTTCGGCGGCCGCCTCGACGAGGCGGAGGCTGCGGCCGGCCACGCCCTCGTCGCCTTCGAGCAGGTCGGCGACCGCGCCGGCCAGGCGTGGGCCCTGCAGAACCTGGCGTGGATCTCGTTCGTGATGGGCCGCACCGAGGACGCCGACCGCCACGTGCAGGCCGCCGTCGACATCTTCGCCGACCTGGTCGACGGTCGGGGCATGGCCTGGAGCCTCGGCCTGCTGGCGTGGGTGCGCTTCCAGCAGCGCCGGGTGGTCGAGGCGTCGGCCATGGGCGAGCAGGTGCTCGAGGAGGCCCGGACCCGCAACGACCCATGGGCCACCGCGATGATGACCATGCTGCTGGCCTCCATCGGCCTCTGGTCGGGCCGCACCCGCGAGGCGGTCGACCGGGCCTCCGAGGCCCGGCGCCTGTTCGAGAAGATCGGCGACGACTACGGCCTCGGCCAGGCCAGCGCCGTGCTGGGCCGGGCCATGGTGATGGCCGGCCGGGTGGACGAGGGCTTCGACCTCCTGCAGGCGGCCGGCACCCCGCCGCACGCCGAGCCGGGGGAGCGGGTGCCCGTCGGCAGCCAGGCCGCCCGCTTCAGCCGCATCGCCACCGCGCTCCAGGTCGGCGAGCCGGCCCGGGCCGACGACGTCCTCGCCGAGCTCGAGGAGCTCGGCAGCGTGGGGACCGACGACCCGTCGATGCTCCTCGGCATGCTGTCGCTGCAGCGCGGCGACCTGGCCGCTGCCGGGCGGTGCCTCCGTCCCGGGCCCGATCCGTCGTCGGACCCCAACCTCCTCGCCGGCATGGCCCTCTACGCGGCGGCGTCGGGCGAGGGCGACGCCGGTGCGATGGCCGACGTCGCCGAGTCGCTGCCAGGGGCCACGTACCTCGATCGCTCGGTCGCCGAGCTCGCCGCCGCCGTGCAGGCGGGCGGTCGGGGCGACGGCGATGCCGCTCGGGCCCGGCTCACCGCCGCCCGGGCGCTCGTCGGCGACACCGACGACCGCGTCGCCCGTGCCGTGGTGGAGCTGGTGGCGGCGACGGTGTCGGGGTGGCTCGGGTGGCCCGAGGCCGAGGACGTCGAGCGCGACGCCCAGCAGCTCGTCGCCGCCCTCGCCATCGATCCGGTCGGGTGGCGGCAGATCCTCGCCCTGGCCCACCCCGGCGTCCCCGCCTGACGGTCGGGGCCGCCGGGGTGCGGTGCGGCTACTTGTTGGGCTGCGGGGTGACCCGGAGGTAGGGCTTCTTGGCATCCCAGCCCTTCGGGAAGCGCTCCTTGGCCTCCTCGTCGGACACGGCCGGGACGATGATCACGTCGTCGCCGTCGGTCCAGTCGACCGGGGTGGCCACCTTGTAGTCGGCGGTCAGCTGCAAGGAGTCGATGACCCGCAGGATCTCGTCGAAGTTGCGGCCGGTGGAGGCCGGGTACGTGAGCGAGAGCTTGAGCTTGTTGTCCGGCCCGATCACGAAGACCGAGCGCACGGTCGTGGTGTCGGAGGCGCTGGGCTGGATCATGTCGTAGAGGTCCGCCACCTCCTTCTTGGAGTCGGCGATCAGCGGGAAGTTGAGCTCGCTGCCGGTGACGTCCTTGATGTCCTGGGCCCAGCCCTCGTGGCTGTCGGAGGTGTCGACCGAGATGCCGATCACCTTGACGCCCCGCTTGTCCCACTCCGGCTTCAGGGCGGCGACCCGCCCGAGCTCGGTGGTGCAGACCGGCGTGAAGTCCTTGGGGTGCGAGAAGAGCACCGCCCAGTCGTCGCCCTTCCACTCGTGGAAGTTGATCGTGCCTTCGGTGGTCTCGGCGGTGAAGTCCGGGGCGTCGTCGCCCAGGCGGAGGGTAGCCATGGTGTGGCCTTTCTCGATCGGGAGTGCCTGCGGAACGGTCAACCTACTCGCCGCGGAGGTGATTCCCGACCAAGCGCATCGGGATTCAGGACCAGTCGGTTCAGGACCAGATGTCGTCGTCGGGATGGATGGCCCGGTGCTGGCCGGTGATGGTGGCGTAGTCGGGGTCGTCGGGGTCGATGTGCCCGGCGTGCTCGGCCACGTAGCCGCCCCGTGCCTTGTGCTCATCGTGGACATCGGGCTCCAGGTAGATCGCCCGGACCGCCGGCACGTTGGCTCGGATGTTGGTCTCGACGCGGTCGATCACCTGGGCCACCTCCACCACCGTCAGGTCGTGGGCGAACTCCACCTTGGCGCCGAGCAGGATCTCCTCCGGGCCGACGTGCTCGGCCCTGACGTGCAGGACCCGGTTGACCTCCGGCTCGATCTCGATGGCGGCCCGCAGGGACTCGAGGTCCTTGCGGTCGGCCGACTCGCCGATCAGCAGGCTCTTCATCTCCCACACCAGGACCACGGCGATGATCGCCAGCAGCACGCCGATGGCGACGGCGCCGTAGGCGTCCCACACCGCATCGTCGGCGAGCTCGGCGACGCCGACGCCGGCCAGGGCGAGGACCAGGCCGACGATCGCCCCGAGGCCCTCGAGCAGCACCACCGGCAGCTCCGGGCTCTTGGCCCGGCGGACGAACCGCAGCGCGCCGGCACCGCCCCTCGCCTTCCGGGCCTGCGTGGTGGCGATGCGGAACGCGATCGCCGTGGCCACCAGCGCGACGCCGAGGATGCCGAGGGCCACCTCCGGCCGCTCGAGGGCCTCGGCGTCCTCCATCTCCCGGAGGCCCACCGTGATGGCGAACGCCGATCCCAGGCCGAACAGCACCACGCCGACGACGAAGCTCCAGAAGTAGCGGGCGCGCCCGTAGCCGAACGGGTGCTCGGCACCGGCCGCCCGGGTGGCCCGGCGCCCGCCGAGCAGCAGCACGATCTGGTGGCCGAAGCCGGCCGCGGCGAGCGCTGCCGCCGCCAGCAGCGACCAGGATCCCGTCCGGTCGAAGCCCACCCCCGCGCCGACGGCGATGGCGGCGTTCACCAGGAGTGCGACCACCACCGCCTTCGTGCCCCGCCCCTGCCCGCCCTCGGCGGTGCGGACCTCCACCGGCTCGCGAGGGCCCTCGGCGGGAGGCGTGGTGGTGGCGGCGTCGGCCATGCCTGGGGCGCTCCTGGCGGATCTGGCGGTCGGGTGGACGAGCCATCGTACGGCGGGGCCCTCTCGCAGAATCGGCACGCCACTCGTTCGTGCGACCCTCGCCGTCGGCCCCCTACGGTGCCCCGGATGGCCATCTCCGACAGCCGCTACGTCTCCATCACCACCACCAAGCGCGACGGCACCGGGGTCGCCACGCCGGTGTGGATCGCGCCGCTCCCGGGCGGCCGCGCTGGCTTCACCACCGCCTCTGACGCCGGCAAGGTCAAGCGCATCCGCAACCGGCCCGACGTGGTCCTGCGGCCGTGCGACGCCCGCGGCCGGGTGCCCGACGGTGCCCGAGCCGTCCACGCCACCGCCGCCGTGGTCGTCGACGGACCCGAGTACGACCAGGTGCACACCGCCCTCGGCCGGAAGTACGGGCTGCAGTTCACCCTGGTCGACCTGGGCGGCCGCCTGCGACGCCGCCTCCCTCGAGCGGCCGCCCCGCTGTGCGGTGTGGTGCTCACGTTCGCGGAGGTCTGACCCGCCCATCACGGGCCTTCCGCCGGTGGGGCGCTGCGTCCGGGGCGTTGCCGGTTGTGGACCGGGCACAGGAGCCGTCCGTTGTCCTGGACGGTGAGCCCGCCGTCGGTGAACTCGACGATGTGGTCGACGTGGCAGCGCTCGGCGGGTTCTCGGCAGCCGGGGAAGGTGCAGTGCCGGTCCCGGACCTCGATGGCTCGTCTGGTGGCGCCGGTGAAGCAGCGGGTCCGGACGCCGACGTCGATGACCCGTGAGCCGGGACCGAACACGATGCGCTCGACGTCGGCGAGGGCGAGGATCGAGGCGACCTGGCTCGGGGTGAGCACGGTGCCGTCGGAGAGCTCGCAGACCCGGTCCTCGAACGGCTGCCGGTCGCGCTCTGCGTTGCCGGGCGAGGCGGGCGCCCACGGCGGTGCCGTCGCCGTCCGGGCAAGGCGTTGGTCGGTCGCGGGGCCGAGTCCGCAGACGTGGTCGAGGAAGGTGCGGTGGTCGACGAGCACGGTGAGCAGCACGCGTCCCTGCTTGGCGTCGGCGGGCATGGCGGCGGAGCGCATGGCCATCTCGACGAGGGCATCGGCACGCCGCTGCGCCGGCGTCCGCGCCAGGTGGTGCAGTTGCACGGCGTCGCCGACGACGGCCCGGGCGTCGGCCCAGTCGGCTTCGAACAGCTCGCGCTCGAGGCGTTCGAGCTCGGTGGTGACGATGCCGCCGCCGATCGGCTCCATCCGCGCCTGCACGTCGACGGCGCCGTCGAGTGTCTTGGCGTTGCGCAGGTACCGCTCGGCGTGGCCGCGCTCGGCGCGTTCGTCGGCGGTGGCATCGTCACCGCAGTTGGCCCAGTGCGCCACCACGCGCTGGAGGTCGTCGTAGCCGAGCTCCTTCGCATAGGCGACGAGCAGCGCCTCGTCCCGCGTGAACAAGGCCTCCAAGGGTGGCCGGTTCGCCCCGCACAGCAGGTCGACGTGATCGGCCGACAGCTCACCGGCCTCGAACGCCGCCCGGGTCAGCGGCATCGTCCGCAACCGGCGAGCCCGCCGGACATCTCGACGTGCCGTGGCCGGCGAGCAGGCAGCGTCGCGAGCCAGGCGGGCGCCAGGGGAGCGGGACCGGTCGTTGGCCCACACGCAGCGCGCGTCCCACGTCGAGAGGCTCCGCGCATGCCTGGCCGCCAGCAGCGACAGGACCTGTGCCTCAGCCACGACCAGGTCGTGCAGCGAGGCGTCGTCGAGCCCGTCTGCGTCCTCCTCGAGCACCCGCTCGATCGCCTCGCACAGCTCGCCGTCGTCCATGCCCTCGATCGTACGTACGTTCGATCAAGCTCACGACCCCAAATGGCCGCTCGGACCGTCATGTCCGAAAGAACCCTTGGGAGTCGCCAGCGCTCCTGGCCGCCGCCCGGCCGAACCGGTCAGTCGTCGTCGGCGGTCGTGGCGCCGGGGTCGGAGTCGCCGCCGGAGTCGGAGACGTCGCCGCCCTCGCTCGGCTCGTCGATCACGTCGGACTGGTCGGGCAGGTCGGTGTCGGGTGCGTCGTCCATGGCCCTGCGCTACCCGCCGGGCCCCCACGGCACCCCGAACCACACCCCGCCAACGCCCGGCACGCCGTCGCACCGCCACCCGAGGCGCGCAGCGCTACTTCTTCGGGTCGTGGCCCCAGTTCATGAGGCTGTGGCGCCAGGTCGTGTCGGTGACGTCGCCATCGGGGCGCTGGGCGAGGTGGCGGTGGACGTAGCCGGTGACCTTGCGCATGTGCTGGTGGTCGTCGTCGGTCAGGTCCGCGGCCTTGGTGCGCGTGATCTCGACGATGCGCCGGCCCGACCTGTGGCCCGTCGACTCGCCGTCGCCACCGCCCTTGTCGCCCGCGGCCTTGGACTCGTCGGTCTCGAGCCAGCGCTCCAGCTCGGCCGGCGTCATGTTGACCGCCTCGTCGAACGCCTCGCGCACCTCGCGCCGCTCGTCGTCGTCCATCGGTCGCCCTCGCTCGTGTCGTCCGGTCCTGCGTCCGGGACCCGCTACCCGTCCGGCAGCCGGCGGACCACCGAGGCCGGGCGGACCACCGAGACGGGGGACCGGTCAGCGGGGGCGGCGGGCGTGGGCGTCGACCACGAGGGCGACCGCCGCGGTGACGCGTCGCCCGGTCGGGAGGTGGAGGAACTCGTTGGGGCCGTGGGCGTTGGAGCCGGGGCCGAGGACGCCGGTGAGCAGGAACTGGGCGGCCGGGAAGCGCTCGCCGAGCATGCCCATGAACGGGATGGAGCCGCCCTCGCCCAGGCTGCGGGCGGGCCGGCCGAACGCCGCCTCGCTCGCCGCGGCCATGGCGTCGGCCAGCCAGGGGGCGGTGGCCGGCGCGTCCCAGCCGGACTCGGCGCTGGGCACCACGGCCGTCACCTTCGCGCCCAGGGTGGGCTCGGCGGTGAGGGCCGAGACGACGGCCCGCCCCGCACCAGCGGCGTCCACCCCCGGCGGCAGGCGGAACGAGAGCGAGAGGGTGGTCGACGGGCGCAGCACGTTGCCGGCGGTCTGGGTCGGCGGCAGGCCGTCGGCGCCGATCACGGTGAGCGTCGGCTGCCACGTGCGGGCGGTCAGCTGGGCGGCGGGGTCCGAGGGCGGGATGGCCGGGCCGGCGCCGTCGACGAAGGGGTACGACGACGTGAGCGCGGCACCGAGGTCGTCGGCGACCGCCGCGATCTCCGCGGTGCGACCGGGCGGCACGTCGGCCCACAGCTCGGGCAGGAGGACGCCGCCGGTGTCGGGGTCCTCCACCCGGTCGAGCAGGCGGCGGGCGATGCGGAACGTGTCGGGGACGACGCCGCTGGCGCTGCCCGAGTGCACGCCCTCGCTGAGGACCTCGACGGTGAGGTCGACGTCGAGCAGGCCGCGCAGCGAGGTCGTGGTCCAGAGCCGCTCGTAGTCGCCGCAGAACGAGTCGAGGCAGACGACGAGGCTCGGCGTGGCGATGCGATCGGCGAGGTGCTCGACGTAGGCCGGGAGGTCGGGGCTGCCCGACTCCTCGCTGCACTCGATCAACCCGACGCAGCGGGCGTGCGCACCGCCGCCGGCCTGGATGGCCTCGATGGCGGCGAGCGAGGCGTAGGCTGCGTAGCCGTCGTCGGCTCCACCTCGGCCGTAGAGCCGGTCGTCGGCCACGACCGGGTCCCACGGTCCGAGGCCGTCGCGCCAGCCGGTCATCGGCGGCTGCTTGTCGAGGTGGCCGTAGAGCAGCACGGTGTCGCCGGGGTCGGCGTCCGGGTCGGTGGCCGGCACGTCGAACCACAGCACCGGGGTGCGGCCCGGCAGGCGCACCACCTCGACCTCGAGGCCGGCGACGGGCCGCGCTCGCGCCCACGCCGCCGCCGCCTCGACGACCTCGTCGAGGTGGCCGTTGGCCTCCCATTCGGGGTCGAAGGCGACGGACACGGCCGGCACCCGGATGTACTCCAGCAGGGCGGGCTGGACCTCCTCGTCCCAGAGGGCGGAGGTGCGGGCGACGGCCGTGGCGGGCGCGAGGGGCATGGCCCGAGTGTCGCAGGCGCCCGGCCCGAGCCCACCGGCTGCCACCGACGGCCGACCACCACCGGCGCGCGTGCTGGAATGTGGCGTCCCGGGCACCGGGTCGGGCGACGAGGAGCGAGGCATCGTGGTTGGTGGATCCCTGAGGAGGGCGGCGCTGGTGGCCGTGGCCCTCGCCTGCCTGGCGGCGGGCTGCGGCGTGGAGGCGACCGATGGTGGCGGCACCCTGGCCACCGGCGGCGGCGGTGCGGGCGACGGCGAGGTCGTCGGCTCGGACATCACGCCGACCACGGCGAGCGTCCCCAGCACGACCACGCCGCCCCCGCCCGACATCGAGGTCGAGGGCGACGACGGCTCCGAGCTGAACAAGGTCGCCATCAACGCCATCGCCGACCTGGAGGACTACTGGGCCGAGGTGTACCCGGAGGTCTACGGCGACGAGTACGAGCCGCTGAGCGGCGGGCTGTTCGCGGTCGACACCGGCACCGACCCGAGCGGGCTCCCGTGCGCGCCGAGCTCCATCGAGGACGTCCTCCAGAACGCTTACTACTGCCCGCCCGACGACGCCGTGGCGTGGGACCAGGAGCTCCTGTTCCCGGCCCTCGCCGAGCAGTTCGGCGACTTCGCGGTGGCCGTGGTGTTGGCCCACGAGTGGGGCCACGCCATCCAGGCCCGTGCCGCGGTCGACGAGCCCACGGTGATCACCGAGCTGCAGGCCGACTGCTTCGCGGGCGCCTGGGTCGAGCACGTCCGCTCCGACGACAGCGCCCGCTTCGACATCTCCACCGAGGACCTCGACCTGGCCCTCGCCGGCATCCTCTCGCTCAAGGACGCGCCCGGCTCGCTGGCCACCGACCCCAACGCCCACGGCTCCGGCTTCGACCGGGTCGGCGCGTTCCAGGAGGGCTTCGAGGACGGCCCCGCCCGCTGCGCCGAGTACACCGACGGCGACCCCGTCCCCTACCAGTTCCCCTTCAGCCAGAACGACCTGGCCACCGGCGGCGACCTGCCCTTCACCGAGACCGACGGCGTCGAGGGCATCGACACCTCGGCGTTCGCCTCGCTCGAGCTGTACTGGGAGGACGCCTTCCCCGAGATCAGCGGCGGCGAGGACTGGGAGCCGCTCGAGGAGCCGGTGCCGTTCTCGCCCGCCGACCCGCCCAGCTGCAACGGCCGCGAGGTCGACCAGTTCCGGCTCTTCCTCTGCGTGCCCGACCGCTACGTGGGCTACGACGCCGAGGAGACGATGCCCGACGCCTACGAGTTCGGCGACTTCGCGGTGGGCGTGCTGTTCGGGACGCAGTACGGCCTGGCCGTGCAGGACCAGCTGGGGCTCGAGGCGCCCGACGAGGTGACGGCCACCCTGCGGGGCGACTGCTACGCCGGGTCGTGGGCGGCGGCGATCCTCCCCGCCGAGGTCGACCAGGAGGAGTTCCCGTACGAGCTCCTCCTGTCGCCCGGCGACCTCGACGAGGCCGTGGCCGTGCTGCTGTCGTTCCGCAGCGACTCGGATCGCGAGCGCCAGGGCCCGGGGTTCGAGCGGGTCCGGGCCTTCCGGACCGGCGTGGTGCGGGGCGCCGAGGAGTGCGACGAGCTCGAGGCCCCCGACACTTGACCCGCGGGTCAGGCACGGCGTGCGCGATCGGCGTACGGTCCGCCCCGTGATCGACGACAGCAAGATCGAACGGCTCCTCACCCGGGTGCGGCGCGAGGTCGACGACGGCCTGCTCCCCGCCACCCAGATCGCCGTCGCCCACGACGGCAAGGTCGTGGTCGACGCCACGTTCGGCGCGCCCGACGAGAGCCGCTTCATCGTGTTCAGCGCCACCAAGGCGTTCGTGGCTGCCGCGCTGTGGCGCCTGGTCGACCGGGGCGAGGTCGACGTGGCCGCTCCCGTCGCCACCTACCTCGACGCGTTCACCACGAACGGCAAGGAGGTCGTGACGGTCGAGCAGGTGCTCACCCACACCGGCGGCTTCCCGTTCGCACCGCTCGGGCCGCCCAGGTGGGAGACCCGCGAGGGGCGGCTCGAGGCCATGGCCCGCTGGCGCCTGACGCTGGCCCCGGGCGAGGTCTTCACCTACCACCCGACCTCGGGGCACTGGGTGCTGGCCGAGATCATCGCCGAGGTCACCGGCCTCGACCACACCGACGCCATCAAGCAGCTGGTCACGGACCCGCTCGGCCTGCCACGAGTGCTCGGCATCCGCCCTGACGACCGTGAGGGGATCCTCACCACGGTCGGCGTCGGCCAGCTGCCCACGCCGGCGGAGATGAAGGAGGCGTTCGGGTTCGAGGTCGACCTCGGGACGCTG
>DATAGR010000622.1:0-3364 GCA_036263575.1 Aquihabitans sp.
CCCCTCGGTCGCCGGCCTCCCCGAGCAGGCCCAGCAGGCTGCCGACTCCGGCCTCACCGGCGCCCTCGCGGTGGCCGAGGGCATCGGTGGCGGCCCCGGCGAGGCGCTCGCCCAAGCCGCCCGTCAGGCCTTCGTCGACGGCCTCTCGACGGCCGCCATCCTCGGCGCCATCGCGGTGGCCGGCGCGGCGGCGGCTGCGTGGTTCCTGCTGCCCCGAGGCGACGAGGTGCCTGCTGGCGTCGTGCCCGGCCAGGCCCAGGAGGAAGGTGCCTCCGGCGACCTGGTCGACGAGGGCGTGCTCACGCCCGCCCCTGTCGTGGACTGACGCCATCCCCGAACCGACCTGCGTGACGAGGGCCGCCCCGGTGGGCGGCCCTCGCCGCGCCCGGCGAGGACCCGGATCCGCAGGTCATCGAGGCGCTCCATGCCGGCTCCATGCGCCCTCCATGGGTCGCGGCGCACGCTGCGAGCAGCCCCTCCGCCGGAGGGCCGACCCGAGGACCGCCGATGCACCCCACCGCCACCACCCTGTCGCACCCCGCCCGCACCGCGCCGGCCCGCACCCGCCGCACCAGCGCCCGGGACGCCGCCGCTCGCCTCCGCCGGCGCTCCATCGCACGCCAGCACTGGGTCGACGGCTGCCTGGCGTTCCTCGCCCACCCCGGCGCCGCTCCTCGCCCCCGCCAGGACCCCCCTCGATCGGCCGCCTGAGCCAGCGGGGGCTCAGGCGTAGGCGGTGGGGGTGGGCCGGCGGTGCCCGGCGTCGCTCCGCTTGCCCGACGCGTAGTGCAGGAGCTCGGCGACCGTCTCGGGCTCGGTGAGCACCAGGACGTCCCACACCAGGCCCTCGGTCTGGGCGGCGTGGAGCGCCCGCCCACCGGCCGAGCCGCGGCTCGGGACGTCGGTGGTGAGCAGCACGAGGCGGGCCGGGCGCTCGGGGTCGGGGTACTCGGTGCGCAGGATGGCGGCCTTGCCGAGCGCCTGCCACAGCGTGTCGCTGCGCTTGAGGCCGGGACGGGTGCTGGAGAACGCGCCCGAGACGGCGAAGAACCACTCGCAGCCCGCCGCGGTGGCGGCGAAGTCGACCTCGACGCCCGACCGCAGCTTCACCCGCTCGCGGAGGTCCTCGCCGAAGCCGCACTGCTCGAGGAGGTGGCGGGCCAGCTCGTGCGCTCGTGAGCCGTCGGCGGAAGCCCGGCGCTGCAGGTCGACCAGGTCGGTGGCCGTGGCCTGCCGGGCCTTGGTGAACTCGGCGAAGAGCGGGGGCACAAGCGCCTGGGCCCGCTGCTTGGTGGCCCACTCGTGGTCCTGACGGGCCCGGTCGATCCGCTCGGTGGCGGCCTCGGCGTAGCCGGCGTCGGTGTCGAACCCCACGAAGTGGCGGCCGCTCTCCACCGCCGCCACCCCCGTGGACCCCGAGCCCATGAACGGGTCGAGCACGAGGTCACCGGCGAACGTGTAGAGCTCGATCAGCCGGGCCGGCAGCTCCTTGGGGAACGGTGCCGGGTGGCCGACGCGCGTGGCGGACTCCGGTGGGAACTCCCACAGGTCGAGCGTCAGGTCGAGGAAGCGGTCCTTGCCGATGGTGCTGGTGGCCGGCAGGCCCTCCGCCTGGCGCTGGGCGGTGGTGCGGGCCCGGTCGAACCGCCCCTTGCTGGCGACGACCACCCGCTCGGTCAGGTCGCGCAGCACCGGGTTCTTGGCGCTCTGGAAGCTGCCCCAGGCGCAGTTGCCGCCGGCGCCGCGCGCCTTCTGCCAGATGATCTCGCCACGCAGCAGCAGGCCGAGCTGATCCTGGAGGAGGTGGGTGACGTCGGCCGAGAGCGAGCGGTACGGCTTGCGGCCGAGGTTGGCCACGTTGACGGCGATGCGCCCGCCCGGTTCGAGCACGCGGACGCACTCGGCGAAGACGTCGCGCAGCATGGTGAGGTACTCGACGTAGGAGGCGGGGATGTGGCCCTCGCCCAGCGCCTCCTCGTAGGCCTTGCCGGCGAAGTAGGGGGGCGACGTGACCACCAGCGCCACCGAGGCGTCGGGCAGCTCGGCCATCTCTCGGGCGTCGTGGACCCAGATCCGATCCACCTCCGGTGCCACGTTCACAGCCGCATCGGCCGAGGTCACCGGGGTGCCGAAGCGCTCGTAGAAGCCCGATGCGTCGTGGTTCTCCCGCCGACCGACGCCGAAGTTCGAGGTGGCGGTCCGGCTCCGCCGGTTCGGTCGATCGGGCACGGGCGAACCCTACCGGGGGGTGCTGACAGCGAACCGGATCCGGGCGCGCGCACGTTCGATCGGGCGCGTCGGTCGTGACGAGGGCCGCGGGCCCGTCGGCGCCGCGACGCGCGTGGCGGTCAGGACAGCGGTGCGGTGGGCTGGATCCGCTCGCGCACCAGGGCGGCGAGGCCGGCGACGTCGTCCACCGTCACCGTGAGGCCTGGGTGCTCCCACCGCGGCCAGGGGAAGGCCGGCGGCACCGGCTCGTGGAAGCGGAGGCAGGCGCCGGCGCGGTCGTTCGTCGCGAAGGTCAGGCCGTGGTCCGTGCGCGACAGGTGGGCGGGGCCGGCCACGAACCACCAGTGGTAGGGCCCGGTGGTGGTGACCTCGGCGACGTTGGCGAGCGGCGTGGTCACCCGCCACGGGCCGAAGCGGGCCTCGACCTCGTGCACGGACACGGTCACCGAGGCGTTGGAGCGGGTGACGCCGAAGGGCCGGCACGCGATCCCGGGGACCCCGGCGAAGCGGAACGGGAAGCACCGCGTGGAGGAGCTGGTGCCCGCCTCGGCCTGCGGCACGGGCTCGCCCGGGGTGGTCACCGGATCAGGTCCCGGGGTCGTCCTCGACCTCGATCGCCAGCACCGGCGACGGGTCGTGGACGTCGACGTCGAGGCCGTCGGTGTCCTCGTCGATGATGTGCATGGCCGCCTCCTCGGCGGGCACCGGCGCCTCACGCTCCTGGACGACGTCGCGCTGGGTCATGTCGCCGACGAAGATGTCGCCGTCGTCGGTGTGCACCTGGTCCAGGTCGCTGATCGTGAGCGGGCGCTCGGCCGGAACCTCTTCCGGCTCCTCGCGCCCGACCCGCTGGGCGACCGACTCGGGGGCACCCGGTTCGGTGCCTGCCGCGCCGTAGGCCTGGGCGCCGAGCAGGTGGTCAGGCGGGTACTCGCCGTCGAGCTCGTCGTCGTCGAGGGCCTCTGCCTTGTCCTGTTCGTCAGCCATGGCCGCGCCCTACCCCTCGACGATCGAACCACCACCATGCCGCAGCGCCCGCCGGGAGCGCCGGCGAGCGCTCAGCCCAACCGCTCCCAGCAGCCCACGCCGAGCGGTCCGGTGAGCTCGGCGACCGACACCACGGCCGGCAGGTCGC
>DATAGR010000623.1:0-16463 GCA_036263575.1 Aquihabitans sp.
GCCGCTCCCTACCGCGCCGAGCGCTACACGCTGCGGTTCGAGGCACCCGGCTCGTACACCTACACCTGCAGCTTCCACCCGGGCATGGACGGCACCGTGGAGGTCAAGCGCGACAGCAGCCCCACGACGCGCCGTTCTGCAGCTGCCGGCGGCCCGTGACGACGGGACGGACGCCCTGCAGGCCCGTGGGTGCCACGGGCGCGAGCAGGTCCCACGGACGCCACGATGCAACGCGGCGCCGGTGCGGCGCCGACCCGACCACCCACTGGAGGCACCATGGACGCGCAGCGCAAGATCCCGATCACCTCGGCCGGCGGAGCAGGGGCGTCGACCCGATGACCCCCGAGGCAAGGTCGCCGGACCGCACGGATCCGGGAGCCGCCGATCTGGCCGAGCTCCTGCGCGAGGCCGAGGAGCACCACGGCCCCTACGAGGCGATCTCGAAGGAACACCACTGGTGGGACTACTACGCGGCCTACGTCGTCGAGCGCCGTGCGGGACGGTCGCCCGACGAGTCGGCCGCCGCCGCCGCCAGCTACACCGACGGTCTCAGCTGAGCGCTGCAGCAGCCACGCAAGGACGCACCGTTGCGCTGCCCCCTTCCAGAGCGCGGGCATCAGCTCGCAGGTGACCGCTCACCGGGAGGGGGCACCAGGGTCGGTCACGGGCGCGATGCCGGGACGAGACGGCGACGATCGACGTCATCGCCCCCGCCCCGACTCGATCCGGAGGAAACCGCACATGTGGACCAGAACTGGCATCTCGACCAGGACCAAGCTGATGAGGGTGGCGGTGGTGTCCGGCCTCCTGTGCGCGGCAGGCGCCGTCGTCGCCGTCCCCGCCGACGCTGCGACACCCGAGTGCGAACCCCGCTGCATCCAGGTCTACAGCGCCAAGTACGGCACCCCGACCGACCCTGCCTTCGTGGAGACCGTGTACGGCGGCGAGGCCGCGGTGGGCATGCCGATGATCCTCGCCCGTCCCAGCACCACGGAGCCTGCCGGTGACATCATCGTGCGGGCGGCGGGGTCGGTGACCTCCTTCCATGAGGCCGGCCTGGTGTCGGCGGCCGCCAACGAGCGGTACGGAGACCTGCAGGCGGTGCAGCTGGAGTACGCGCCCGGCGGCGTGCGTACCGGGCTCTGCTCGGGTCTGCCGGGCGAGCCGTACCAGAACGCGGGCCTGACCCTGCAGCCGTGCGACACGGCAGGGACCGTGTTCATCCTCGACACCACCGACTCGCCGTCGACCGGGCCGCTGTTCTTCCCGATCATCATGGCGAACACGACGGACTTCGAGCACCCGTATGCCATGACGCTCGTGGGCAACCCGGCTGAGAAGGACGTGCCCCAGATCAAGGTCCAACGCTTGCGAGGGAACCCGGACCGCGTCCGGAGCAACCAGCTGTGGAGCGCGAACGTCCGCGACTGAGTCGGCCGTGCCCGGCGCCGGGAGCCTGGCGCCGGGCTCGGTGCCGAACACCTGCACGACCCAACTGCTCACACCTACCAGCCAAACAGAAGGAGCCATCATGACCATGACCAGCAGCATCCCGTCACCGCCCGAGGGACAGGACCTCGCGAAGCAGCCCGCGAGGTTCGAGGTCACGCGGATCCCGGTCACCGACGTCGAGCGTGCGAAGAGCTTCTACCAGCGACTCGGATGGCAGCTCGACATCGACCACCAGTTCACCGAGCAGGTGCGCGCCGTGCAGTTCACCCCACCGGGCTCCCCGGCGTCGATCCACCTCGGACCCGCAGGTCCCGCGCTGCAGGGCCTGCTGCTCGCCGTCGACGACATCGAGGCCGTCCACGCCGAGATCCGGGACCGCGGCATCGACATCGGCGAGATCTTCCACTCCCTGCCGGGCGGGGACCCGGAGCCCGGCCGCGACCCTGAGGGCCGGTCGTACGTGAGCCAGGCGATGTTCTCGGATCCCGACGGGAACACCTGGGTCCTCCAAGAGGTCACCGAGCGCGTCCCAGGCCGGATCACGACCTGATCTGCTCGACCTGGACCCTCCGCTCCCGTGCCGTACGAGCACGGAACGCTCGAGAACGACGAACGCCTGGTCTTCTGACCAGGCGTTCTTCGTGGAGCCAAGGGGAATCGAACCCCTGACCTCTTCCATGCCATGGATCGCAGCAGTGACGCTGCACGACTTCAACGCTGGCCACGGGCGAGTGTCGGGGGTCCCGTGGAAGAGGTAGCCGGGAGGGTCTGCGGGGTCGACGTTCTGTCCTCCCGGAGATCCACCTGCGGCCGAGGGCCACCCGCGCACTCGAGAGGACATGGACGGTGATCCGCCCCCGCCGGGCTGATCCGACATCACGCCGACGCCGGTGGCGACGATGCCGCCGGCCGACATGCCTTCGATGGCGATGCGGTCGAGGTCGATCCGGTACGTCGCTGCGTTGGCGCGCAACCAGCGCACCGCTGCTCGGTCGTCGTTGATCGCGGCGTACGCCGCGGTCGTGCACGCCGCAGTGATGTTCCTGCAGCAGACAACGGCGCGGCCCGGAGTGGCGTCCTGATCTCGGCAGGTGACCGTACGGGCGCACATCGACCGGCACTTCGATCGACGGCTTCCCCGGGCAAGTCGGTACGGGATGAGCGACGCTGAGCCGTCCCGTCACCCGACGTGGTGGTTCGGCTTCGAACGAACTAGTTCGGAGCAGCCACGGGGTAGCAAGCGGACGATCCAGCGAAGGGACTCGTCTTGCCGTGTTTCACCGCTCGGGCCGCGACCGACCTCCCGGCCATGCGTCGGGATCTACGCGAGGAACTCGCAGCCGGGGGGTGCAGCGAGGACCACAGCGCTGACACCGTCGTCATGACGAGCGAGCTCGTTTCGAATGCGCTGATCCACGCGCGCTCCGAAGCCCGAGTCGACCTGCGCATGTCCGGCGGCACGGTGAGGGTTGGCGTGGCTGACGCCGGTCCTGGCGTGCCGAGAGTGCGACCACCGGACCCAAGCCGAGTCGGGGGCAATGGCCTGAGGATCGTCGACACGCTTGCGGGAGACTGGGGCATCATCCACCGCCCCAGAGGAAAAGAAGTGTGGTTCGAGCTGGCCTGTTGAACGGCGCAGCTGCACGTCCTCATGGCGGTGCACCGCCATGACGGACGAACCGACCCGGGCACCCACGTCGCCTGCCAGGTTCCTGAAGCAGCGGTTGGCAGCACCCTCAGGGGCGCTCACCGAACCTCACCAGTAGGAGGCACGTCTGCTGCCGCCGCCTCGAACGAGAACTCGTGTCGGAGGCCGGTGGCCAGCAGGATCCGCGCCGGATGGTGCCACGGCGTTGTCGGGGCGTGCTCACGTGGATGGCCAAGCGAGGCCACCGGGCATCTCCCGCCCGCCCGGTGGCCTCACCCATCCCCCCACGTGTTCTGTCGGATGATCGGCGAGGTCCTTGAGTGCGCAACGACGACCTGCGGGGTGCCCTTGTGGCGCGTGGCCACTGGCCCCGGCGGCGTGGTGCCGTCGGCGGCCATGATGTGTGCTCTCCGGTCGATTCGCACCCCGGCTGCACCCGCGACCCGGTCACGGCGCTGCTCCCGCTGGTCAGATCCTTCGCCTGACCTGCGGGTCTCTCGTGGAGCTAAGGGGAATCGAACCCCTGACCTCTTCCATGCCATGGAAGCGCTCTACCAACTGAGCTATAGCCCCGTGGGACTCGCCACTCTAGGGGCGCGCCGAGAGGCGGGCCAAGTCCGAACGGGTCAGGCGCTGCCGCCCGCCGAGGCGCCGTCGGGCCCGCTGCCGGCCACCCCGGCATCAGCCTTCCAGGGGGTCCGCGGCACGTCGGACCACAACCTCTCGAGGTCGTAGTAGCGGCGGGTCTCGTCGAGGAAGACGTGCACCACGAAGTCGCCGTAGTCGAGCAGCACCCACTTGAGGTCGTCGAGGCCCTCGACCCGGATCGGCCGCGGTCCGCCCGCCTCGGCGACCTTGGCCTCGACCTCCTCGGCCACCGTCCGGACGAGGCGCGTGTTCGACCCGGAGGCGATCACGAAGTGCTCGCACACGGCCATGACCGGCCCGACCTCGAGGACGACGACGTCCTCGGCGTTCTTGGCGTCGGCGGCCCGGGCGGCCACGACGGCCCACTCGAGCGGTGCAGCGTCTTCGACGGCGTCGGGCATTCAGTTCTCTCCGGAGGGGGGGACGGTGGACCCGGCGGTGGGGGCCGGGGCGCCGGGGACGGCGGGCGTGGAGGAAGTCGGCAGGTCGCCCAGCACGTCGCGACCGAGGACGACGGTCACATCGATGGTGTCGGGCGCTTCCCGGTCCAGCTTGACCGAACCCTTGGCTCCGAGGGCGACCTTGAGCGCGTCGGCGTAGGCGGCCTGCCGCTCGTCGACGTAGACGATCGTGGTCTGGCCCCGGTCGAAGCTGGGCCCGTTGCCGACGACGGTCACGGACCCGTCGAGGGCGGCGACCTGCTGCACGAGCTCGGTGGGGATCGGCCCGGGGGCCACGCCGTTGAGCAGGCGCACCGTGCGCCTCGAACCGGGTGCGGCCGCGTCGGGCGCAGGGACGGCCTCGGCGATGAGCTGCTTCAACGCGTCCTCGTCCGGCTCGTAGCGCTCCTTCTCACCGGGGCCCCGGTCGACCGGCAGGGTGGCGTAGCCGACCGAGCCCTCCGCGAGCGTCCGGGCGAAGAGGCCGAGGCCCGAGCCGGTCTCGCCGGGCACGGCGTCCTCGCGGCCCGACGCGGCGACGGCGGCCAGCCAGCCTCGCCACACCTGCTCCTGGCGCGCGATGCGGGCCGGCTCCTCCTCGTCGGGCAGCTTCGTCCCCAGGTACCGGCCCACCAGGTCGGCACCGAGCTGGATGGGGCCCGGGGGGACCTCGAGGCCACCCAGGTCGAGCGTGTCGAGGTTGTCGACGCTGAAGGGCGCGACCGGCTCGACCACGTTGCTCCAGCCTGCGTCGTCGAGCTGGATCACCTCGTCGATGCCGACGTTGAGGATCTCGGCGACCCGGTCGGACACCTGCTGGGCCGCGGCGTCCGGGTCGTCGGCGAGGAGGTCGTACGAGGTGCGCAGGCGGTCGACGCCGAAGCCGGGGTTGGCGATGAGGGTCTCGACGGGCACGAAGATCACGGACCCGCCGCCGGATTCGGCGCCCAGCGAGAGGAACGTCACGCCGACCAGGCGCCCATCGGCGTCGGTCTGCACCACGACGGCGGTGGGTGTCGAGGTCACGAGCTCCTCGTAGCCGGGGTCGTTGGGACCGGCGCCGGCGTTGCCCTCGGTGCCATCGCGGCTCTCGGTGACGAGCTCGTAGCCCGTCGACGCCAGCACGGGGATCGCGGCCACCAGCGCGACGAGGGCGAGCGCAAACCCGGCGCGGCGCCAGGGCGGCACCCGGCGGACCCGGTCGTGCCGGGCTCGAGGCGGCCCGCCGAGGTCGGTGGGGCCGTCGGCGTCCGAGCCCCGGCCGTCGTCGTCGGCCGCGCCTGGGTCGTCGCCGTGGCTGCCGACGACGGGAGCCGGCTCGGCCTCGCGCTCGAGGGTGGCGGTGGACCCCCCGGCACCAGTGCCGGCGGGGGCCGCCGGCGACCGGTCGAGGTCGGGGATGGCGGCGAGCTCGTCGCGCAGGCGCGGCCGGGCCGGCGCCGCCCCCGCCGCCTCCGCCGGCGCGCCCGCAGGCGCCCCAACGGGGTCGGGCAGGCCCAGGGCGCGACGGCGGAACCCAGTGTCCGGGCGGTTCCGCCGTGCGGTGCGCGGCGGCTCCGAGGTCATCGGTTCAACGATAGAGCCCACGCTCGGAGATGCAGGTCACCACGGCATCGGGTGTGAGGTACCGGATGGACCGGCCGTCGGCCACCCGCTGGCGCAGCTCGGTGCTCGAGATCTCCAGCTCCGGGATGTCGATCCGGGTCCACTCGAAGCCGTGGTCCACCGCGGTCGGGGTGCCCGGCCGGTCGACCACGACCAGGTGGGCGAGGCGGGCGACCTCCTCGTGGCGCTCCCACGTCGCGAAGCCCGCGGCGGCGTCGTTGCCGAGGATGACGTGCAGCTCCACCTCGGGGTCGTCGGCTCGCATCTCGAGCAGCGTGTCCGCCGTGAAGCTCAGCCCTCCTCGACGGATCTCGGCGTCGCTGGCCACCAGGCCGGGCGCATCGGCCACCGCTGCCTCCACCATGGCCAGGCGGTCGGCCGCCGGGCTGATCCGGCGCTCCCCCACCTTCTGCCACGGGGCGTTGGCCACCACGAGCCAGACGGCGTCGAGCCCGAGGGCACGGAGGGCGTCGGAGGCGGCCACGAGGTGGCCCACATGGGGGGGATCGAAGGTCCCCCCGAAGATCCCGATCCGCCGGGGCGCTCGGCTCCGAACCACCATCAGCCGACCACTCGAGCCGTCGTCCCGTCGCCGGTGACCCCTGTCACCGCAAGGTCCGGAAGAGGGCGAGGGGTCGGCACGGTTGCAAATTACCTGGAAGGAACTTGTCGGCCAGCGCTCCCCCTGGGAAGCGGGGCCACGGGAATGGGCCAAGGCCCCCAACGGTTGAAGAGGCCACGATGAGTGATTCAGTTGGTCAGTACCTCAACGAGATCGGCGCCGTCGCGCTGCTCACCGCCGAAGAGGAGCGAGAGCTCTCACAGATCATCGAGCGCGGCGTCGCCGCCCGGGAGCGCATCGCGGCCGGCGATGGCACCCTGGAGGACCGCCGCCTCGACCGGGCCGCCGCCCGTGCCAAGGACCGCTTCATCCGGGCCAACCTCCGGCTCGTGGTGAGCATCGCCCGCCGCTACCCCCTGCCCCCCGGCATGGAGCTGCTGGACCTGATCCAGGAGGGCAACCTGGGCCTGGAGCACGCCGTCGACAAGTTCGACTGGCGCAAGGGCTTCAAGTTCTCCACCTACGCCACGTTCTGGATCCGCCAGGCCATCGGCCGGGCCCTCGACCAGAAGGCCAGCCTCGTGCGGCTCCCCGGTGACCGCTCGGCGAGCCTCCGGGCCGCCCTGCGCCAGGTCTCGGGCGACGGCGACGAGCTCGACGACGAGCACGCCCGGCTGCACCGCCTGGCCACGCCCACCTCGCTCGACCGGGTGGTCGGCGACGACGACGGCTCGGAGCTCGTCGACCTGCTGGCCGACGACAACCCCGGTCCGGAGGACCTCGCCCTCGCCAACGAGGAGGACCGCATGGTCACCGGCCTGCTCGACGTCCTCGACGGCCGGGCCCGGTTCGCGGTCGAGCAGCGCTTCGGCCTGCACGACGGGCGGAAGCGCTCCTACCGCGAGGTCGGCGAGGAGCTGGGCGTGACCGCCGAGGCCGCCCGCCGGATGGTCAAGCGGGCCGTCAACGCGGTCCGCACCGAGGCCGCCGCCCGCACCGACGCCGCCTGACGGCCGCATCCGGCACCGGATCGGGCGCAACCCGCTTTGCGCCCGAGCCCGTCCTGGTCCACCCTTTTCCCGTGCCTCCCGCCTCGTCACCGTGGTCGCCGCGCTCCTGGCGCGAGCGACCGGCCGCGCAACAGCCCGACTGGCCCGACGAGGCGGCGCTCGACGCGGTCCTGAAGCAGATGGCCACCATGCCCCCGCTGGTGTTCGCGGGCGAGGCCCGTGCCCTCACCGAGCAGCTCGGCCAGGTCGCCGCCGGGGAGGCCTTCCTCCTCCAGGCCGGCGACTGCGCCGAGTCCTTCGACGCGTTCGGCGCCGACGCCATCCGGGACAAGCTCAAGGTCATCCTGCAGATGGCCGTCGTCCTCACCTACTCGTCGGGCGTCCCCACGGTGAAGGTCGGCCGGATCGCCGGCCAGTTCGCCAAGCCCCGCTCCTCGCCCACCGAGACCATCGGCGACCTCACCCTGCCGTCGTTCCGCGGCCACCTCGTCAACGACATCGTGCCCACCGAGGCGGCCCGGATCCCCGACCCGAACCGGCTGCTGCAGGCGTACCACCAGTCGTCGTCGACCCTGAACCTCCTGCGGGCCTTCACCAAGGGCGGCTACGCCGACCTGCGCCAGGTCCACCTCTGGAACCAGGAGTTCGTGGCGTCGAGCAACGAGGGCCGCCGCTACGAGCGGGTGGCCGACGAGATCGACCGGGCGCTGCGCTTCATGCAGGCCTGCGGGGTGGACACCACCACCCAGCCCAACCTCCACGAGGTCGACTTCTACACGTCGCACGAGGCCCTCGTCCTCGGCTACGAGGAGGCGCTCACCCGCCAGGACTCCATCACCGGCGAGTGGTACGACTGCTCGGCCCACATGGTGTGGATCGGCGAGCGCACCCGCCAGCTCGACGGCGCCCACATCGAGTTCTTCTCCGGCGTCGGCAACCCGATCGGCTGCAAGCTCGGCCCCACGGCCACCCCCGAGGAGGCCGTCGCCCTCTGCGAGCGCCTCAACCCCGAGCGGGTCCCGGGGCGGCTCACGTTCATCACCCGCATGGGCGCGGCCAAGATCGAGGCCGGCCTCACCCCGCTGCTCGCCGCCGTGCGCGACGCCGGCCACCCCGTGGTCTGGACCTGCGACCCGATGCACGGGAACACCTTCGAGGCGCCCGACGGCCACAAGACCCGCCGCTTCGACGACATCCTCGCCGAGATCGCCGGGTTCTTCGCCGCCCACGAGAGCGAGGGCACCTGGCCCGGCGGCGTGCACGTCGAGCTCACCGGCGACGACGTCACCGAGTGCCTGGGCGGCGCCGAGGAGATCCTCGACACCGACCTGGGCTCCCGCTACGAGACCATGTGCGATCCCCGGCTCAACGGCCGCCAGTCGATCGACCTGGCGTTCGCGGTGGCCGACATGCTCCGCACCTGAGCCACCCGGTGGGCTGATCGAGCCCGTCGCCGGGCCTCGATTGTTGACCCAAGGGGTCGAGGTTCGCGATCGTGGTGGGAATTGTTGACTCCCCGGGTCGGTTATCACCCCTCGGAGACGCCGCCATCGGAAGGGCCCCAACGCCATGCTCCAGCGCGAGATCGATCCCGGCCAGGCCGCGGACATCGAGAAGTTCGATCGCGTCCTCGCCGGCTACCTGGCGGGCGAGGTGGACGAGGACGTCTTCCGCGTCTTCCGCCTGACCAACGGCATCTACGGCCAGCGCCAGGGCGGCCACAACCAGATGCTGCGGGTCAAGGTGCCCTACGGCGGCGTCACCCCCGAGCAGCTCGACCTCTTCGCCCACCTCTGCGACGAGTACTCCCGCGGCTGGGGCCACATCACCACCCGGCAGAACATCCAGGTCCACTACGTCCCGCTCGAGCGGGTCCCCGACGCCATGCGCGACCTCGCGTCGGTCGGCCTCACCACCCGTGAGGCGTGCGGCGACACCGTCCGCAACGTCATGGGTTGCCACCTCGCCGGCGCCTGCCCGCACGAGAAGCTCGACATCACCTCCTGGGCACAGGCCACCTACGAGCACTTCGTCCGCAACCCGCTCGGCCAGCGCCTGCCCCGGAAGTTCAAGATCAACTTCTCGGGCTGCGACACCGATTGCGGCCAGGCGATGTTCAACGACGTCGGCGTGGTCGCCACCACCCGCACCCGCGAGGACGGCACCGTCGAGCCCGGCTTCCGGGTGTTCGTGGCCGGCGGCCTCGGCGCCAACCCGTTCCCCGCCCTCGCCCTCGAGGAGTTCACCTCCCGCGAGGACCTCCTCCCCACCATCGAGTCGGTGCTCCGGGTGTTCAACAACACCGGCAACCGCGACAACAAGCTGCGAGCCCGGATGAAGTGGGTCGTCCAGACCCTCGGGTGGGAGGAGACCCAGCGCCGCATCCTCAAGGAGCGCAAGTTCCTCCTCGCCTCGTCGTCGTGGCCGGGCGGCATCCCCGAGCAGGTGCAGAAGAACGGCGACGACCCCGCCGGCGTGGCCGCCGACGTCGCCCCCACCCCCATCGGCCAGGGCACACCCGTCAGCATCCGGGCCACCGACCCCTACCAGCGGTGGGACGAGGCCAACGTCGTCCGCGGCGCCGCCAAGGGCACGGTCTCCGCCCTGGCCTGGGCCAAGCTCGGCGACATCACCTCGGACCAGTTCCGGGCCCTCGCGTCGATCCAGCGCGAGTTCGGCGCCGACGTGCGCCTCACCAACCGCCAGAACCTCGCCTTTCTCGGCCTCACCGAGGAGCAGCTGCCCAAGCTGCACGCCCGCCTCGAGGCCATCGGCATGGCCGAGCCGGGTGCCGAGCTCTCCCGCGACGTCGTGTCGTGCCCGGGCGCCGACACGTGCAACCTGGCCGTCACCCAGTCCCGTGGCCTGGCCGACGCCATCAGCGCCCGCCTGGAGGAGGAGGGCCTGGCCGAGGTCGGCGGCGTCCGCACCAACATCTCCGGCTGCACCAACTCCTGCGGCCAGCACCACATCTCCGACATCGGCTTCTCCGGCGCCGAGCGGCGGGCCCACGGCCGATCCGCTCCCGGGTACACCATGCTCCTCGGCGGCTACGTCGGCGAGACGCAGGTGCACTTCGGCGAGCGGGCCCTGCGCCTGCCGGCGAAGAACGCCCCCGAGGCCGCCGTGCGGGTGGTGCGCCGCTTCGCCGGCGAGCGCCAGGCCGGCGAGTCGTTCCGCGGCTGGATGGACCGCGCCGGCGGGGTCAAGGCCCTGGGCGCCGAGCTCAAGGACCTCGATGCGTTCCCGGCGTTCGAGGACGCCCCCGACTTCTACACGGACTACGCCGAGACCGGCCCCTACGTGGCCGAGACCGGTGCATCGGAGTGCGCGACGTGACCCTGCTCGACCGACCCGCCGAGACCCCCGTCCGCACGCTCACCGCCCGCTCCGGAGCACGCATGCGCCTCGCCACGCACAAGGTCGACCACACCGACGCCGAGCTGGCCGAGCTGAACGACCGCTTCGAGCGCATGCCCGCCTCCAAGATCATCGAGTGGGGCGTCGAGAACTTCGGCCACCACCTGGCCATGAGCGCCTCGATGACCGACGCCGTGCTCATCGACCTCGCCACCAAGGTAGACCCCGGCATCGAGGTCATCTTCATCGACACCGGCTACCACTTCCCGGAGACGCTGGCCACGGTCGAGGAGGTCCGCCGCCACTACGGGCTCAACCTGCGGATGATGACCGTCGCCCGCCAGGAGGAGGAGCTCTGGCAGGCCGACCCCGAGAACTGCTGCTCCGCGGTGAAGGTCGGCCAGCTCGACCGGGCGCTCGCCAGCAAGGACGCGTGGATGAGCGGCCTGCGCCGCAAGGAGGCCGCCACCCGGGAGTCGGCGCCCATCGTCTCCCGTGACCTGCGCGGCTTGGTGAAGCTGAACCCGATCGCCACCTGGACCGACCGCGACGTCGACGACTACATCGCCCAGCACGACATCATCGTCAACCCGCTCGTGGACCAGGGCTACCCGTCGATCGGCTGCATGCCGTGCACCACCCCGGTGGCCCCCGGCGAGGACCCCCGCGCCGGCCGCTGGCGCAACTCCGACAAGACCGAGTGCGGCCTGCACCTGTCCTGACCGGTCTGTCGTGACGGGCTGTCCTGACGGCCCTGCTGGTCGGCTCGCGCTGACCCTGCGCCTCGCTGGGCGCTGATCAGCGCTTCTGGCTGATGGTGAGGCCGTCGGCCACCGCGAGCAGGACGGTCACCACGCGCTCGTCGGCGGAGGCGTGGGCGTTGTAGGAGCGCAGGGCCTTGGTCTCGTCGTCGGCGGCGCCGGCGTCGGTGATGCGGCCGCCCCACAGGGTGTTGTCGGCCACGATCCAGCCGCCCGGCCGCAACCGGGGCACCAGCTCCTCGTAGTAGGCGTGGTAGCCGCCCTTGTCGGCGTCGATGAACGCGAGGTCGATCGTGGGCTCCTGCGGCAGGGAGCGGAGGGTGTCGATGGCCGGGCCGATGCGCAGCTCGATGCGGTCGGCGACGCCCGCCTCCTCCCACGCCTCGCGGCCGATGGCCGTCCACTCCTCGCTGACGTCGCAGCAGAGGAGCCGCCCGCCCGGCGCCATGCCGCGGGCGACGCAGAGCGCCGACGTGCCGGTGAAGGTCCCGACCTCCACGGCGTTGGTGACCCCGGCGAAGCGCGTGAGCATCGTGAGGAACGCCTGCTGGTCCGGGCCGATCTGCATGCCGGCCACGCCGCCGAGCGCCACGGTGCGCTCGGTGAGCCGGGCCATGACGGCGTCGACCTTGGCGGTGTGGTCGACGACGTAGTGCCACAGCGCGTCGTCGAGCAGGAACGAGCGCGGGCTCATCGCGCCGCCTCCGGCCGGCGGGGCGGTCGAGAGCGGGGCGCTCGGCGGCAGCGCGCTCGGCGGCGGCCGCTCACTGCTGGTAGCCCTCCACCACGTTGGCGGCGCGGACGTCGGAGGTGTCGGGCTGGTCGTACTCGCGCTTGGCCCGGCGCTGGCGCAGGAGGTCCCAGCACTGGTCGAGCGTCTCCTCCAGCTTGGCCAGGCGCTCGGGGTCCGGCTCGCCGCTGGCGCGGATCTCGTGTTCCTCGGCGACGAGCTTGTCGATGCTCGCGATGAGCTCCAGGTCGGCCATGGGGGCACCTCCGTGGGGGCGGGTCGTGTGCCGGCGACCGTACCGGCGGGGGACGCCGGCCGCTCCCGCCCGACGGTAGGGTCCGGCGATCCCACCCCTGGAGGTACCCGTGACCGAGATCTCCGGCCACTGCGACGAGCGCTTCGAACCGGTGCGGGAGGTGTTCGCCCGCCACTTCGACGAGGGCCTCGAGCGCGGCGCCAGCGTGGCGATCACGCTCCACGGCGAGCCGGTGGTCGACCTGTGGGGCGGCGATGCCGACGGCACCGGCCGCCCCTGGGAGGAGGACACCATCGTCAACGTGTGGTCGACCACGAAGACGATGTCGGCCCTCTGCGTGCTGATGCTCGCCGACCGGGGCGAGATCGACGTCGACGCCCCCATCGCCACCTACTGGCCCGAGTTCGCCGCCAACGGCAAGGACGCGATCACCACGGCCCAGGTGCTCGGCCACACCGCCGGCCTGGCCGGGTGGGACCCCGCCATCGAGCCGGCCGACCTGTACGACTGGGACAAGACCGTGGGCGTGCTGGCCGCCCAGGCCCCGTGGTGGGAGCCCGGCACGTTCTCCGCGTACCACGCCCTCAGCCAGGGCTACCTCGAGGGCGAGGTCGTGCGGCGGGTCACCGGCCGCACGATCGGCACGTTCTTCCGCGAGGAGGTGGCCGAGCCGCTCGGCGCCGACTTCCACATCGGGCTGCCCGAGTCCGAGGAGCACCGGGTGGGCGAGATGGTCACGCCGGGCGTCGGCCTCGGCGGCGCCCAGATCGACCCGACGAGCCTCGCCGGGCGCATCCTGCTGAGCGCGCCGGTCACCGGCGAAGAGTGCAACACGCGCGAGTGGCGGGCGGCCGAGATCCCGGCGGCGGGCGGCACCGGCAACGCCCGTTCGGTGGCACGGGTGCACGCCGCCATCGCCAACGGTGGCACGCTCGACGGCGTGACCCTGCTGTCGCCGAAGGGCGTCGAGCGGATCTTCGTCGAGCAGGCCAGCGGCGTGGACCGGGTGCTCGGCATGGACATGCGCCTCGGCACCGGGTTCGGCCTCATGAACGCCACCATCCCGCTCAGCCCCAACCCCCGGTCCTGCTTCTGGGGCGGGTGGGGCGGCTCGCTGGCCGTGATCGACCTCGACGCCGAGCTGTCGGTCGCCTACGTCATGAACCGCATGAACCCGGGCCTCGTCGGCGACCTCCGCGGCGGCATGCTCGTGGTCACCGCCTACCAGGCCCTCGCCGCCGCCGGCTGACGCTCGGGTGCTGCGGCCTGCTCAGATGCTGCGGCCCGACGCCGCCCAGTACTCGTCCTTGAGCAGCCGCTTGTAGAGCTTGCCGGTGGGGTGGCGGGGCAGCTCGTCGCGGAAGTCGACCGTGCGCGGGCACTTCACGTCGGCGAGCTGCGAGCGGCAGTGGGCGATCAGCTCGGCGGCCAGCTCCGGTCCGGGCGCCACGCCGTCGGCCGGCTGCACGACCGCCTTCACCGCCTCGCCGAAGTCGTCGTCAGGCACACCGAACACGGCGGCGTCGGCCACGGCCGGGTGCATGGCCAGGACGTTCTCGGCCTCCTGCGGGTACACGTTCACGCCGCCGGTGATGATCATGTACGCCTGCCGGTCGGTCAGGTACAGGAACCCGTCCTCGTCGAGCCGGCCGACGTCGCCGAGCGTGGTCCACCCCTGGGCGTTGCGGGAGCTGGCCGTCTTCTCGGGGTCGTTGTGGTACTCGAAGGGCCGGACGCTCTCGAACCAGATGGTGCCGGGCGTGCCGGCCGCGACCTCGTTCCCGTCGTCGTCGCAGATGTGGACCGGCCCCAGGATGCTGCGCCCGACGGTGCCGGGGTGGGCCAGCCAGTCCTCGCTGTTGCAGTACACGAAGCCGTTGCCCTCCGTGCCGGCGTAGTACTCGTGCACGATCGGGCCGAACCACTCGATGATCTGCTGCTTGGCGGGCACCGGGCACGGCGCGGCGGCGTGGACGATGACCTCCATCGACGACACGTCGTAGCGCTCGCGCACCTCGCTCGGGAGCTTGAGCAGCCGCAGGAACATCGTCGGCACCCACTGGCTGTGGGTGATGCAGTAGCGCTCGATGGCGGCGAGGGCGGCCCCGGCGTCGAAGCGCTCCATCACCACGACCGTGCCACCGGCCTGGTGGGCCGACATCGAGAAGCGCAGCGGGGCGGCGTGGTACATCGGCGCCGGCGACAGGTAGCACATGTCCTCGCCGAAGCCGAGCAGGGCCATGGCGAGCGCGGTCACCGAGGTCGGCGTCTCCAGCGCCACGCCGGGGAGGGCGACCTCGACGCCCTTCGGCTTGCCGGTGGTGCCCGAGCTGTAGAGCATGTCGACGCCGGCGACGCGGTCCTCCAGCGGTTCGGCCGGCTGGGCGGCGATGGCGTCCTCGTAGCGCTCGAAGCCGTCGAGGTCGGTGTCGAGCACGAACCGGGCCTCGACCTTGGGCGTGGCGTCGACGATGGCCGCCGCCGTCTCGGCGGTGTGCGCCGAGGCGATGAAGATCCGGGCGTCGCAGTCGTCGACGATGTAGGCGAGCTCGTCGGCGGTCAGCCGGGTCGAGGCGAACGTGTAGACGAGGCCCGCCGCGTGGGCGCCCCACGCCAGCTCGAGGAAGCGGGGGTGGTTCTCGACGCACAGGGCGACGTGGTCCCCCGGTTGCAGGCCGTGGGCCCGGAAGAGCTGCGACAGGCGGTTGATGTTCTGGTCGAGCTCGGCGTAGGTGGTGGTCTCGCCGGTGGCGGCCATGATGACGGCGGGCCGGTCGGGGGCGGTGGCGGCGTGGATCCCGGGGTGCATGTCCGGACCGTAGCCAGCGTCCCGCCACTGGGTCAGCGGCCGCCGTCTCGCAGCCCGGCCGCCGAGGGCAGCTGCGCCCGCCGAGGTCGTCAAGGACACGGTCGCCGACGTCGCTGCGACGGTCCTCGGGTCCGGCCAGGGCACGAACGACGAACTGTCCGCTTTCCACCATCCCGCTCAGAGCACTCGCCCCAGAACATCCCAGCCAGGAGCCGCAGGTCAGCTGGCCCGCCGAGCGTTGGCGTCGAATCGACGCCAACCAGCGGCGATCGGCTCGACGGCTCGCAGGGCCCCGGCGAAGCCCGAGCCGGCGCCCTGGCGCTTGACCCGTCCCGGGCGGTCGTCAACGATGCGGTCGTGCGCGTCACGGCCGTCGAGGTACCGACCAGGGTCCTCGTGTTCGGCATGACCCGGCCCGACGGCAGCATCGACGCCGCCGAGCTCTACGACGTCGCCGCCGCCTGCGGCCAGACCTCCGAGCAGGTCCGCTCCTGCCTCCGCCGCCTCCTCACCGAAGGCCTCGTCGAGCGGGACGGCAACGGCCGCACCGCCACGTTCCGCACCACCGAGGCCGGCGACGTGGTGCGCCTCGGCTCGCTGCGCCGCCACGAGCTCGCCTACCGCCAGGACCGCCGGGGCCAGGGCTGGGACGGCCGCTGGCACCTGGCCGCCTTCGCCATCCCCGAGCACAAGCGGGCGGCGCGCGACCGCCTCCGAGACCGCCTCCTCGACGCCGGCGGCGCCGCCGTGAACAACGGCCTCTACGTCTCGCCCCACGGCTGGGAGGACGAGGTCCGGGGCATCGCCGAGCGGCTCGACGTCGTCGACCGCCTCAGCCTGGCCAGCACCGACGACCTCGAGGTGGGCGGTGTGCGGACGGCACGCGAGCTCGCCCGCGCCCTCTGGCCGATCGACGAGCTGGCCGCCTCCTACGCGAGCTTCGTGGCCGCCCACGGCCACGTCGTGCCCACCCTCGAGCGGCTGCGCGAACGCCACGACCGCATCTCCGACGCCGACTTCCTCCCCGGTGCCCTGCAGATGGTCATCGCCTTCCAGGAGGTCTTCCTCCGCGACCCCCTGCTCCCCCCGGGGCTGCTCCCCCGCCCCTGGCCGGGCCGAGCGGCCCGCGAGCTCCTCGTCACGAGCCGCCGCCTGGCCCTGCGGCTGCGCGCCGAGCACGAG
>DATAGR010000624.1:0-1685 GCA_036263575.1 Aquihabitans sp.
GAGCGGGGCATCGAGGCCGACATCCGCCTCAGCTACGGCGCCACCGAGGCCAAGATCCCCGACATCGTCGACTGCATCGTGGAGATCACCGAGACCGGGCGGGCCCTGCGCGCCGCCGGGCTCAAGGTGATCGACGAGATCCTGCAGTCGTACACCGAGCTGGTGGCCAACCCGGCCGCCCACGCCGAGCCCGAGAAGCAGCACGCCATGGGTCAGGTCCACACCCTGCTCCAGGGTGTGCTCGAGGCCCGGGGCAAGGTGCTGGTGAAGCTCAACGTCGGCGAGGCGGACCTCGACGCCGTGATCGCCCTGGTGCCCGCCATGAAGGCCCCCACCGTCTCCAAGCTCCACGGCGACGGCGGCTACGCGGTCGAGTCCGTCGTGGCCAAGCGGGAGATCAACGTCCTGATCCCGGCGCTCAAGGACGCCGGCGCCTCGGACATCATCGAGCTCCCGCTCGCCAAGATCGTCCACTGACGCACCCGCCGCAGCCGTGAGCCCCGAGACCGACCCCGAGGCGCCCGCCGAGCCGCTGCCCACGGGTGACCACCACCCGGCCGAGGCCTACACGGCCCGCAGCGGCGTGGTGGCGACCTTCGACGACGCCGAGGGCGCGGGCACCATCGTCGACGACGCGACCGGCGCGGCCTGGTGGTTCCACTGCACCCGCATCGCCGACGGGTCCCGCTCGATCCCGGTGGCCACCCCGGTGACCTTCACCGCCGCGCCCGGCCCGACCGGCCTCGAGGCCGTCGACGTGACGCCGGCGCCGGTCCCGTAGGTCCCGGCCGGTCAGTCGCCGCCGTCGTCGTCGGTGGTCTCCGGGGTGGTGGGCGCCTCGGTCTGGCCGCCCTCCCACGACGCCTTGACCTGCACGAACGCCAGGCGGATCTGGGCCAAGGCGTCGTTGAGCGTGGCCTCGTCGGGGCCGAGGTGGCCGGCGACGGCGCCCAGCAGCGCGCCGAAGGCGTCGATCGCAAGCTGGGCCTCCTCCAGCCGGGGCGGCTGGCTGGAGAGGTGGATGGCGGCCAGCTCGTAGCAGCCCATGGCGTGGTTGGCGATCACGACCGCGGCGGGCACCTGGCTGAGCTGGTCGCGGACCTGCTGCATCTCGGCCGCGATCTGGTGGGCCTCGGCCTCCTGGTCGGGGGTCAGCTGCGGCCCGCCGCCGGGTCCGCCCGGGCCCTCGGGGCCCCGTCCGCCGCCGGGCCCGCCGTCGTCGCCGCCACCAGGGGTCCACAGGGTCATCGGGTCGGGCCTTTCGAGCTGGGGCGGTCGGGTCGCAGGGGTCGGTGGCGACGGGTTGTGGCGCCACCAGCACCGGCTGGTACCCTACGGCACGTACCAACCAGGGAAGCGGGGCCCTGCCCCCACCCGGCCACCGCCCCTCGGGGCACCGTGCGCCCGGGTCGATGCTGCCAGCGCCTCCGGGCGTCAGCGGATGTCGGCTTCTCCGACGCCCGCTTCGTTGCTTTTTCGGCCCCGGTGCGGACGCCGGCCCCACCAGCCAGAACGCACCTGCGTCAGGGAGGACCTACGCACCGAATGAAGAGCACCCGGCCATAGCTGCGCCCAGCCCGAACAACAGCGAGCCACGGATCAACGATCGGATCCGGGCCCGGGAGGTCCGACTCGTCGGCCCCGACGGCGCCCAGATCGGCATCAAGCCGTTGCCCGAAGCCCTC
>DATAGR010000625.1:0-2014 GCA_036263575.1 Aquihabitans sp.
GGTTCGGCGGCTGTCCGCTTCGCCGCGTTCGACAGGAGTCGCCCATCCCGCTCAGAGCACTCGCCCCCGAGTGCTCCGCCCAGGACCCCCAGGTCAGCGCCCGGTTCGCGGTTGGCGTCGATTCGACGTCGCTTCGACGCCAACCCGAGGCGGCGCGCACACGGTGCCCCTGCGCGCCGGTGGCGAACAGCAGTTCGGGGCTATCGCTCGGGAACAGATTGGACTACTTTGGAACGCAGTGGAGATCGAGGGAGCGAGCGGGGCCGCAGCGACGGTGACGGGGGCGCCGACGGCGGCCGCCCTCCCCGCGTACGGGCACGCCCCCTTCCGGGGCACGTTCCGCCTCAAGCTGGAGGCCACCGGGCGGGTCGCGCTGCCGGCCGCGTTCAAGGGCGCCTTCGGCTCGGCCGCCGTGCTGCGCGCCCACCGCCAGGAGCACCTGAACCTCTGGACGCCCCGGGCCTTCGACGAGGTCGTCAAGGAGTTCGTCGCCAGCCAGCCCGGCGGCGTGGTCGACCCCCGCACCCGCAAGCGCCTCCACATGTCGGCCACCGATGTCGCCGTCGACAAGCAGAGCCGCTTCGTGATCCCGCCCGAGCTCAAGGCACGGGTCGGGCTCACCGACCGGATCGTGCTGGCCGGGTCGATCGAGACCATCGAGATCTGGTCGGCCGAGGCCTTCGAGGCCGAGGAGGCGACGTTCGACGACGCCGACCTGTTCTTCGACGGGTTCGCGGGGCTGTGAGCGCACCATGGCCCCCCTCCTGCTCCTCGACCACCCCCACCCGCGGACGGCTCCGATGACCGAGCCCGTCCCCTTCGTCCATGCGTCCGTCCTGCTCGACCGCGTGCTGGAGCTCTTCGCCCCGGTGCCGGCGGGCACGATCGTCGACGCGACCCTTGGCGGCGCCGGCCACGCGGCGGCCCTGCTCGAGGCACGATCGGACCTCCGGGTCCTCGGCCTCGACCAGGACCCGCACGCCCTGGCCGCAGCGCAGGCCCGGCTCGCCCCCTTCGGCGACCGGGCCACGGCGATCCACGCCCGCTTCGACCAGCTGGCGACGGTGGTCGCCGCGGCCGGCGCCGCCATCCAACCGATCGTCGGGGTCCTCTTCGACCTCGGCGTGTCCTCGCCCCAGTTCGACCGCCCCGAGCGGGGCTTCAGCTACCGCCACGATGCGCCGCTCGACATGCGCATGGACACCACGCGGGGGCGCACGGCCGCCGACCTGGTGAACGAGCTCGACGAGCGCGAGCTGGCCGCCGTCCTGCGCGAGGGCGCCGACGAGCGGTTCGCCTCGCGCATCGCCCAGGCCGTCGTCGCCGCCCGGCCGGTCCGCACCACCGGCGAGCTCAGCGCCATCGTCTCCCAGGCCATCCCGGCGGCGGCCCGTCGCCGCGGCGGCCACCCGGCCAAGCGCACCTTCCAGGCCCTCCGCATCGCCGTGAACCAGGAGCTCGAGATCCTCCCCCCCGCTCTGGACGCCGCCCTCGACGTCGTCGCCCCCGGCGGCCGGGTGGTCGCCATCTCCTTCCACTCGGGCGAGGACCGCATCGTCAAGGCTCGCTTCCGTCGCGCCGAGGACGGCGGCTGCACCTGCCCGCCCGGCCTCCCGTGCGCCTGCGGCGCCGTGCCCGAGGCTCGGCTCCTCAAGCGGGGCGGCTGGACGCCCACCGCCGAGGAGGCCGCCGCCAACCCCCGCGCCGCCAGCGCCCGGCTCCGTGCCGTCGAGAAGCTCCCCGAACCCGCTCAGGACCCGTCATGACCAGCCCCGTCCGCGCCGCACGCCCCGCACCCCGGCACCAGCCGGCCGATCCCGTCCGCCGTGACCGCCCCGACCTCCACGTCGTCGGCGCGCCGGTGCGCCGCGTCCGGGGCGGCGTCGTGGTCGCCGTGGCCACCGTCGTCGTGTTCGGCGCCCTGCTCGCCGCCGCCGTCGCCCACTCCCTCCTCGTGAGCGGCCAGGTCCACCTCGACCGGGTCGGCGTCGAGACCCGCCAGGAGCGCGAGCTG
>DATAGR010000626.1:0-1744 GCA_036263575.1 Aquihabitans sp.
CCCCTCGGCCGTTCCGGGGCCGCCCTCAGCCGACGTGGACCGGTTCGACCCCGGCAGGCGCCGGATCGGCGCCGTCGTGCTCGGCCGCTCGCGTGGCCGACACGATCTTCGTGGCCGTGGCGACGCCGATGCCGGCGATCACGAACCCGGCGAGGTAGCCCCAGTGGTAGCTGGCCGCCTGGCCCACCGCGTCGATGCGCGACTGCTGCACGCTCTGCATGACGGTGATCCCGAACACGATGCCGACCTGGGTCATCATCTGCTGGGCGGCGCCGGCGATGCCGAAGTCGCGGTCGTCGACCGACACGGTGACCGACCCGGCCAGCGGAGGCATGGCGATGCCCATCCCCACACCGGCGAGGGCGAGCGCGCCCATGATCATCGGCGCGCTGGAGCTGCCGCCGAGCGTGGCCATCCACGCCATGGCGCCGACCACGGCGACGGCGCCCCCCGTGGCGGCGCGCCGGGCGCCCATGCGCAGGGCGACGGCGCCGGCGAGGGTGCCGGCCAGCGAGAAGGCGAGCGGCCGGGCGATGCTCACCAGCCCGGTCTTGGTCTCGGAGTAGTCGAGGACGTTCTGCAGCAGCAGCGGCGTGAGGATGAACGAGCCCATGTAGGCGCCGTTGAGCAGGGCCTGGGTGGCGATGGCGAACGTGAAGCCGCGCCGGCCGAGGTACTGGAGGGGCAGGAGGGGGTTCGAGGCCCGCCGCTCGACCCGCACGAAGGCGGCGATCGCCAGCGGCGTCACCGCGATGCAGGCGATCACGAGCGGGTTCGACCACCCGAGGCGGGGCGCCTCGCTGAGCGCGAACAGCAGCGGCGTGACCGACAGGGCCACGAGGACCGCGCCGGCGATGTCGAAGCTGCCGTGGCGGTGGCGCGGCGTCTCGGGCAGGAGGCGCCAGGCGAGGGCCAGCGCCACGAGCGCGATCGGCACCTGGCCGACGAAGATCATCCGCCACCCGAACGCCTCGACGAGCGGCCCGCCGGCGACCACCCCGATGACCGGTGCGCCGGCGCCGACCATCGACCAGTAGCCCAGGGCCCGCACCCGCTCCCGGGCGGGGAAGATGCGCGAGATCACCGCGAAGGCAGCCGGGCCGGTCGCAGCGCCCTCGATGGCCCCGAGCGTCCGGAAGGCGATCAGGGAGCCGGCGTCCCACGCCAGCGCCGACGCGGCGGCCATCACGGCCGCGCCGAAGAGGCCCCACAGGAACAGGCGCCGGTGGCCGAGGCGGTCGCCGAGCTTGCCGACGAGCGGCCCGATCACCCCGAAGGCGAGCATGGGCCCGACGACGACCCACGTCATGGTCGGCTCGCTGGTGTCGAGCTCCTCGGCGATGCTGTGGATCGACACCGCCAGGATGGTCACGGTCACGTTCACCGAGAACAGCCCGAACAGGACCGTCGCCAGGATCTTCCAGCGGTTCGCCGGTGCCTCGCCGCCCTCGGCGATGGCGGCGCGGCTCCCCGAGGACATGGTGCCCCACGGTACTTGACCCGCGGGTCAAGTCGTAGGGGACGATCGGGTGCCACCGGTCACGTGGGCGCGGCGATCGGGTCGCCCCGGCGCGCCGGTGGGACACCTCCGCGGCGTGCCGGTGCGGACGCTCCTATGGATCGTCAAGTGGGTGACGGCGGGTTCTCGAGCTGCCGGAAGAGCTGGCGAGCGACGTAGCGCTTGAGGCATCGCTTGATCTCTCGGTCGGTGCGGCCTTCGGCCCGCCGGCGTTGGGCGTAGGCG
>DATAGR010000627.1:0-2892 GCA_036263575.1 Aquihabitans sp.
TGGATCGGCACGGGCGACGCGGCGGTCGCCTCCACCCCGCAGAGCCGCACGTCGCTCGGCGGCAAGGTCCTGCGGGTCGACACCAACGGGGCCGGCGTCCCCGGCAACGCGCCGGCGCCGTTCGACCCGCGCATCTACAGCTACGGCCACCGCAACGTGCAGGGCATCGCCTTCTCGAACGGCGGCGAGCCGTACTCGATCGAGCACGGCACCGGCCGCGACGACGAGGTCAACCGCCTCGTCGCCGGCGGGAACTACGGCTGGGACCCGCGCCCGCTCGGCGGCGGCACCTCCTACGACGAATCGCGTCCCATGACCGACACGCAGCGCCACCCCGGCGCCCGCGTGGCGGCGTGGTCCTCGGGCAACCCCACCATCGCCCCGTCGGGCGGCACCTTCCTCCGGGGCGGGCAGTGGAAGGGGTGGGAGGGCGCGCTGGCCATGGCCGTGCTGAAGGGCCAGCAGCTTCGAGTGCTCTTCTTCGACGGGCCCGGCACCGGCGTGCAGCAGGAGTGGGTCGCGATCACGGACCGCGGCCGCCTGCGCGTGGCGGTCCAGAACGCCAACGGCCTCCTCTACCTCGCCCAGGACGCCAGCCCCGGGGCCATCCTGCGGGTGCGGCCGAGCTGAGCGCCCGGCGCGCGGGCGTCACATCCGGCGGAGGCGGACCTCGTCGACGTGGTGGTCCGGGCCCTTCCTAAGGATGACGTCGGCCCGCTCCCGGGTGGGCTCGATGTTGGCCACCAGGTTCCGCTCGTTGATGTCCCGCCAGATGGCGAGGGCGGTCTCCGTGGCCTCCTCGTCGCTCAGGGCCGCGTAGCGCTGGAAGTACGAGTCGGGCCGCTGGAACACCGTCTCGCGCAGGGTGTGGAAGCGCTCGACGTACCACCGCCGCACGTCGGCCACGTCGGCGTCGACGTAGATCGACAGGTCGAAGAAGTCCGACACGAACGTCGTGGTGCCCCGGCTGGTCTGCAGGACGTTGAGGCCCTCGACGATGAGGACGTCGGGCTGGCGGACCACGACGTCGTGGTCGGGGCCGAGGACGTCGTAGGTGAGGTGCGAGTAGGTCGGCGCCCGGACCTCGCCCGCCCCCGACTTCACGCCCTGGAGGAACGACAGGAGGCGGCGCACGTCGTAGCTCTCGGGGAAGCCCTTGCGGGTGAGCAGGCCCCGTCGTTCGAGCTCGGCGTTGGGGAACAGGAACCCGTCGGTGGTGACCAGCTCGACGCGGGGGTGGTCGGGCCAGCGGGCCAGCAGGGCCCGCAGCACCCGGGAGGTGGTGCTCTTGCCCACCGCCACGCTGCCGGCGACGCCGATGACGAACGACACCGGCGCCTGGCTGCGGTCGAGGAACACCTGGGTGGCGTGCTGCCGGGCACGGGCGGCGGCGACGTGGAGGTTCACCAGGCGCGACAGCGGCAGGTAGACGGTCGCGACCTCGTCGAGGTCGAGGGCCTCGTTGAGCCCGCGCAGCTCGTCGAGGTCCTCGGCGTCGAGGGTCAGCGGGGTGGCGTCGCTGCGGGCGCGCCACTCCTCGCGTGAGAACGACTCGTAGAGCTCGGCATCCACCGGCGCCGACGCTACGGAGCGGAGCCCTCGCCGGGCCAACCCGGCCGAGCTGCGAGGTGCGATGCCCCGGTCCGCGCCCGGCCGGGGACGGGGCTGTCAGCCCTTCGGGCGGCGGCGGAACAACCGGGCCAGGCGGCCGCCCGAGGCCCGGGCCCGCTCGGCGTGGACCTCGGCCATGATCGTCGGCCCGGCTGCGTTCACGATGTCCTCGGCCGCGTCGAGCAGGGCGGCGATGTCGGCGCCGCGCTCGTCGAGTCCCGGCGGCTCGGCCGGCGTGGGCGGGGTCACCAGCGTGCCGTGCTGCCAGTTCACGTCGGCCAGGCGGCGCTGGTACGCCGGGCAGTCCGCGGGGCAGCGCCACGGCGCCTCGGGCGCGAGGTCCAGGTCGCACTTCCGGACGGTCTCGCCGTTCCGGTAGGTCCGGGATTCGAAGAACTTGCAGTCCTGCCGCATCGGCATGGGCGCCATTCTGCCAGCGACCTCGCCCGGAGGGGTAGGCGCCCCCTGCGGCTCTCGTCACGCTGGGCGCGGTCTGGGGTCACACTCGGTGGCATTCACGCTGAAGGTTCACTACGCTCTGTCACAACAGTCGCAACGCAACCACGCTCAGCGAGGTGCGGTGCCCGCCCAGGACGGTCCGATGAACCCACCCACGCCCGACGACCCTCGCCACCCCCGCCTGCAGATGCAGGGGCCGCGCGCCGGGGTGCCCGCCGTCGGCGCAGGCGGCGACCTGCCGTACGCAGCCGAGCCGCGCCGGGGACGACGTCGGGGGCTCGCCGCCGCCGGCGCCGTGGCCCTGCTGCTCGGCGGGGCCGGCGTCGCGGCCGCCACGGGGGGAGGCGCTGACGAGGACCGCTCGAGCGCACCCGCCGAGGCCTCCGGCAGCACCAGCACCACCGCCCAGGCCACGACCACCACCGAGGTGCGGGCGACGACCACCACCGAGGTGCGGGCGACCACGACCACCGAGGCGCCGACCACCACCACCACGAAGCCGGCGGCCACCACGACCACCACGTCGCCGACCTCGCAGATCCCCGTGGACCAGCTCCCACGCCACGAGGCCGTCTACCGCGACGGGAAGCTCGTGCTGCAGGGGACGGTGCCCACCAAGGAGGTGCGGGAGCGCTTCCGGGCCGAGGCCGCCGCCGTCATCGGGGCCGAGAACGTGATCATGCGGTACCAGATCGATCCCCGGGTGCCCATGCCCACCGACGGGCGGGTCCGGGTCGACGAGGACTTCCTGTTCCCCAAGGGGAGCGCGACCATCGACCCGCGCTACGAGTCGCTGATGCAGCTCGGCGTCACGGTGATGAA
>DATAGR010000628.1:0-1731 GCA_036263575.1 Aquihabitans sp.
CCCTCGAGGATCGGACGGGCGAGCACCGGGTCGGCGGCGGACAGGAACGACGAGTCGTCGAAGTCCAGCGGGGCGCCGCCCTGCAGCGCGCCGAGGATGGGTGCGTTGGCCGGGTCGGCAGCGATCGCCGGGTCGGTGGCGGCGGCGCGGAAGGCCGGGTCGCCGGCGGCGGCCGCGAACCGGTCGGTCACCTGCGTGCCGAGGCTGCCGAACAGCACCGAGAGGAAGACGGCGGTGCCGAGCGTGCCGCCCATCTGCCGGAAGAAGGTGGCCGACGCGGTGGCCACGCCCATGTCGCGCGGCGGCATCGCGTTCTGCACCGCCAGCGTCAGCGGCTGCATGTTGCCGCCCAGGCCCCAGCCGATCACGACCATGATGATCGCGACCTGCCAGTACGGGGTGTCGATGTCGATCGTCGACAGCGACCCGATGCCGATGATCATCAGGGTGAGGCCGACGATCGGCCAGATCTTGTAGCGGCCGGTGCGCGAGATCATCTGGCCGGAGAACACCGACATGCTCATGATCCCGAGCACGAGCGGAAGCGTCTGCAGGCCGGCCTCGGTGGGCGTCGCGCCCTTGACGATCTGCAGGTAGAGCGGCAGCAGGGCGAGCGCCCCGAACATGCCCATGCCCGCGATGAAGCCGGCGACCGAGCCCCAGGCGAACACCCCGGTGCGGAAGAAGCGCAGGGGGAGCAGCGCGTCGTCGCCGATGCGCCGCTCGGCCAGCAGGAACAGCGCGATGCCGACGGCGCCCACGGCGTAGCAGACGATCGACGCGAGGGAGCCCCAGCCCCAGGTCCGGCCCTGCTCGGCCACGATGAGCAGCGGCACGAGACCGACGGCCAGCGCGAGGGCGCCGGGCCAGTCGATGCGGTGCTCCCGCTTGGTGTGCGGGACGTTGAGCACCTTCGTCACCACGACCAGCGCGAGGATGCCGAGCGGCACGTTGATGAGGAAGACCCAGCGCCAGCCGGTGATGCCGAGGATCTCCTCCTGGCCGGCGAGGAAGCCGCCCGCCAGCGGGCCGAGCACCGACGACGTGCCGAAGACGGCCACGAAGTAGCCCTGGTACCGGGCGCGCTCACGGGGCGCCACGATGTCGCCGATGATCGTCAGCGCCAGCGAGAACAGCCCGCCCGCGCCCAGGCCCTGGACCGCCCGGAACGCCGCCAGCTGGTACATCGAGTCGGCGAACGTGCAGGCCACCGAACCGATCACGAAGATCGAGATCGCGGTGAGGAACAGCGGCTTGCGCCCGAACAGGTCCGACAGCTTGCCGTAGAGCGGCGTGGTGATCGTGGCCGTGATCAGGTACGCCGTGGTCGCCCAGGCCTGCAGGCTCAGGCCGTCGAGGTCGTCGGCGATGGTGCGGATGGACGTGGCGACGATCGTCTGGTCGAGCGCGGCCAGGAACATGCCGATCATCAGGCCGGCGAAGATCGTCAGGATCTGCCGGTGGGTCAGCGACGCCTGGGCGGGTGATCCCTGCGCGGGCGGCGCGGCGGGGGCGGACATGCGGTGACTCCCTAGCAGGGGGGTGGAAGGGCCGACGGAGGAGGCCCGGGGCGGGTTCACACAGCCCGGGCCGGGGCGAGCGAGCGGCCCGGGCCGGTGTGGTCCTCGAAGTCGGTGGTGAAGCGGCCGAGCAGCTCGGCGAAGCGGCGCCGGTCGGCGGGCTCCCAGTCGGCCAGGATCGCGGCGATGCGCTCCGTGCGGGTGCGGCGGT
>DATAGR010000629.1:0-4677 GCA_036263575.1 Aquihabitans sp.
CCAAGCTCATGGCCCGGCTGTACGACCCCACGGGCGGTCGCGTCACCTACGCCGGCATCGACCTGCGCCAGGCCCAGCTGAAGGCGCTGCGCCAGTGCATCACCGTCGTGCCCCAGGAGGGCTACCTCTTCGCCGGCACGATCCTCGACAACATCCGCATCGGCCGCCCCGACGCCTCCGACGAGGACGTGCGGGCCGCGCTGGCCTCGCTCGACCTGCTCGATCGCTTCGAGGCGCTGCCCCAGGGCCTGGGCACCGAGGTCCAGGAGCGCGGTTCGCGCCTCTCCGCCGGCGAGCGCCAGCTCGTGTCGCTGGCCCGTGCCGCGCTCGCCGACCCGGGGGTGCTGGTGCTGGACGAGGCGACGTCCTCGCTCGACCCGGGTACCGAGGTCCTGGTGGAGCGGGCGCTGGAGCGGCTGATGGAGGGCCGGTCGGTGATCGTGATCGCCCACCGGCTGTCCACCGCCGAGCGTGCCGACCGGGTCGGCGTGGTGGCCGCCGGCGGCCTGGTGGAGCTGGGCACCCACGCCGAACTGGTGGCCCAGGGCGGGCGCTACGCAGCCCTCTACAGGAACTGGGTGGGCGGGCTGGCCTCGGCCTGACGGGCCGCCGCCTCACCCCATTGTGGGGGCGCGACGACGTCACTACCCTGCGCAGGAGGGGGGTGCCGAGGATCGTCGCCGACGCTCCACCGCCCCGAGGACCGAGGACCACATGGCACGGATCGTCACCGCAGCGATGCTGCAGACCGACTGGACCGGCGACAAGGCCTCGATGATCGACAAGCACGAGGAGCAGGCGCGCGAGGCCGCGGCCCAGGGCGCGCAGGTCATGTGCTTCCAGGAGCTCTTCTACGGGCCGTACTTCTGCCAGGTCCAGGACCCGACGTACTACGAGTACACCGAGGCGGTGCCAGACGGGCCCACCACCCAGCGCTTCGCCGCCCTCGCCAAGGAGCTCGGCATGGTGCTCGTGCTCCCCGTGTACGAGAGCGTCCAGCCCGGGCTCTACTACAACACCGCGGCGGTGATCGACGCCGACGGCACCTACCTCGGCAAGTACCGCAAGCAGCACATCCCGCAGGTGAAGGGCTTCTGGGAGAAGTACTACTTCACGCCCGGCACCGGCGGGTACCCGGTGTTCGACACGGCCGTCGGCAAGGTCGGCGTGTACATCTGCTACGACCGCCACTTCCCCGAGGGCTGGCGCGCCCTGGGGCTCAACGGCGCCGAGATCGTCTTCAACCCGTCGGCCACCAGCCGGGGGCTGAGCGAGTACATCTGGCGCGTCGAGCAGCCTGCGGCCGCGGTGGCGAACATGTACTACGTCGGCGCGATCAACCGCGTGGGCATCGAGCCGCTGGGCGACGACGACTTCTACGGCCAGAGCTACTTCGTCGACCCGCAGGGGAGGTTCGTGGGGGAGCCGGGCGATGCGCACAAGCCCGAGCTGATCGTGCGAGACCTCGACCTCGACAAGATCCGCGAGGTGCGCGACACGTGGGCGTTCTACCGGGACCGCCGGCCCGACGCCTACGACGACCTGGTCGCCCGCTGAGCGGCGGGGCACCGACATGACCAGGACCCTCGTGCGGGGCGGCACCGTCGTCAGCCCCAGCGGGCGCAGCCCGTTCGACGTGCTGATCGACGGCGAGGTGGTGGCCGCGCTGCTCGCGCCCGGGCAGGCCGACGCCCTCGGCGTCACTGCCGACACCGTGATCGACGCCACCGGGAAGTACGTGATCCCCGGCGGCATCGACGTCCACACCCACATGGAGCTGCCGTTCGGCGGCACCAACGCATCCGACACCTTCGAGACCGGCACGATCGCGGCGGCGTGGGGCGGCGTCACCACGATCGTCGACTTCGCCGTGCAGCGGACGGGCGAGGTCGTGCAGGACGGCCTGGCCGCGTGGCACGAGAAGGCCGAGGGCAACTGCGCGGTCGACTACGCCTTCCACCAGATCCTCGGCGGCATCGACGACGACTCGCTCAAGGCGATGCGCTACCTCACCGAGCACGAGGGCGTCACCAGCTTCAAGCTGTTCATGGCCTACCCCGGCGTCTTCTACAGCGACGACGGCCAGATCCTCCGGGCCATGCAGACGGCGGGCGAGGTCGGCGCCACGATCATGATGCACGCCGAGAACGGCATCGCCATCGACGTCCTCGTGCAGCAGGCCCTCGCCCGCGGCGAGACCGATCCGAGGTACCACTCGTCGACCCGCCCGTCGGCGCTCGAGGGCGAGGCCACCCACCGGGCCATCGTGCTGGCCGCGGTCGCCGGCAACGTGCCGCTCTACATCGTCCACATGAGCGCCTCGGAGGCGCTGGCCCACGTGGCCGAGGCGCGGAACGCCGGGCGCAACGTGTTCGCCGAGACGTGCCCCCAGTACCTCTACCTCACCGTCGAGGAGACGCTGGCGAAGCCGGGCTTCGAGGGCGCCAAGTGGGTGTGCTCGCCGCCGATCCGCTCGGCCCACGACACCCACCCCCACCACGCCGACCTGTGGAAGGGCCTCCGCACCAACGACCTCGCCGTCGTCAGCACCGACCACTGCCCGTTCTGCTTCAAGGACCAGAAGGAGCTGGGCATCGGCGACTTCTCGAAGATCCCCAACGGCATGGGCACCGTCGAGCACCGCATGGAGCTGCTCTACCAGGGCGTGGTGGCCGGCGAGATCACGCTCGAGCGGTGGGTCGAGACGTGCTGCACCACGCCGGCGCGCATGTTCGGCATGTACCCGCAGAAGGGGATCATCGCCCCGGGCGCCGACGCCGACGTCGTCGTGTGGGACCCCGACGACCGCACCCACATCGGGGTCGAGGGCAAGCACCACATGAACATCGACCACTCGTCGTGGGAGGGGTTCCTCGTCGACGGCAAGGTCGACACCGTCATCTCGCGGGGCAGCGTCGTGGTCCGCGACGATGCCTTCACCGGCCGCGCCGGCCATGGCCGCTTCGTGAAGCGCGGCCTCTCGCAGTACCTGGTCTGACCCCGGCCCGCCGGTCGCGCCCGTCGCACCGGCCCGGCCATCCGAACCACTCGAAGGAGCGGGATGAAGCGCATCAACCACTGGATCGACGGCAGCGCCGTCGAGGGCACGTCGGGGCGCACCGGCGTCGTCTGGAACCCGGCGCTGGGCGAGCAGCAGGCGAGCGTCGACCTCGCCACCGCCGACGAGGTCGGCCGGGCCGTCGCCGCCGCCCGCGCCGCCCTCCCGGCGTGGCGGGCCACCGGCCTCTCCCGTCGGGCCGAGGTGATGTTCCGGCTCCGGGACCTGATCGACGCCAACAAGAAGGAGCTCGCCTCCCTGGTGAGCGCCGAGCACGGCAAGGTGCCGTCGGACGCCCTCGGCGAGATCGCGCGGGGGCTCGAGAACGTCGAGTTCGCCTGCGGGATCCCGAACCTGCTCAAGGGCGGCTACAGCGAGCAGGCGGCCAGCGGGGTCGACGTCTACAACATCCGCCAGCCCCTCGGCGTGGTCGCCGGCATCACGCCGTTCAACTTCCCGGCCATGGTGCCCATGTGGATGTTCGCCAACGCCCTGGCGTGCGGCAACACGTTCGTGCTGAAGCCGAGCGAGAAGGACCCGTCGGCGTCCATGTTCCTCGCCGACCTGCTCGCCCAGGCCGGGCTGCCGGCCGGCTGCTTCAACGTGGTCCACGGCGACAAGGTGGCCGTCGACGCGCTCCTGGAGCACCCGGACGTCGCCGCGGTGAGCTTCGTGGGCTCGACCCCGATCGCCCGCTACATCTACGAGACGGGCACCAAGGCCGGCAAGCGCGTGCAGGCCCTCGGCGGCGCCAAGAACCACATGCTGGTGCTGCCCGACGCCGACCTCGACATGGCGGCCGACGCCGCGGTGTCGGCGGCCTACGGCTCGGCGGGGGAGCGGTGCATGGCCATCAGCGTCGTGCTGGCCATGGAGCCCGTGGCCGACGAGCTCGTCGCCAAGATCACCGAGCGCATCGCCGGCATCAAGGTCGGGCCCGGCTCCGACCCGTCCAACGAGATGGGCCCGCTCATCACCGGCGAGCACCGTGACAAGGTGGCCGGGTACGTGCAGGGCGCGGCGGGCGAGGGCGCCACCGTGGTCGTCGACGGCACCACCGACGTGCCCTCCGAGGGCTTCTTCCTCAACCCGAGCCTCCTCGACCACGTGGCCCCGGGCATGGCCGCCTACGACGACGAGATCTTCGGCCCGGTGCTGGCCGTCACCCGCGTCGGCTCCTACGAGGAGGGGCTCGGCCTCATCAACGACAACCCGTTCGGCAACGGGACGGCGATCTTCACCCGCGACGGCGGCGCCGCCCGGCGCTTCCAGTTCGAGGTGGAGGTCGGGATGGTCGGGGTGAACGTCCCCATCCCGGTGCCGGTCAGCTACTACAGCTTCGGGGGGTGGGGGGCGTCGCTCTTCGGCGACCAGCACATGTACGGCCCCGAGGGCGTGAGCTTCTACACCCGCTCCAAGGTCGTGACCTCGCGCTGGCCCGATCCGGCCACGTCGACGATCGACCTCGGCTTCCCCGAGAACCGGTAGCGGGGCGGTACGGGGTGGACATCGGGGTGGTGCTCCAGACGACACCGCCGTCGGCGCGCGTCGTCGACCTGGCCAAGCGGGCCGAGGCGTACGGCTTCTCGCACGTGTGGACCTTCGACAGCCACATCCTC
>DATAGR010000630.1:0-11207 GCA_036263575.1 Aquihabitans sp.
ATCGGCGTCAAACGGGACAGGACGACGCCGAGCCGCCGCCACTTCGATCGCGACGATCCGGTCACTGACCGTGCAGTCGAGGTCGAGGGTTCCGCGGGCGTGCTGTGTCCGAGCCGCCACGATTCGTGGCGGCGGATGGACAACTCGGCCAGGAAATTTCTATGCGTGGCGTCATGACCACAGAGCGCAGTGGTTGTTCGGCCAGTGCGAGCGGTGGGCTCTCGACGTCCGTCGGGGGCCAGGACCCGTCCGTTCGCCGATCGGCCCGCCGATCTCCGGTGGTCCGATTCCTACGAGCAGTGGAGTACGTCATGCAGACCAAGCGCACGTCAGGTCGGAAGGTGGGCCTCTCCCACCGCACACGAGGGCCGGCACGGCCCGGAGCACTCCGAGCCCTGCTCGCACTGCTCGTGATGGCCACCACGCTGGCCATCCCGTTCTCCTGGGAGCCGGCGTCGGCGGCCATCGAGTCGTCGAGCATCACGGTGATCGACGACGGCAGCGGCCACGGCTCCGAGTTCCAGTGCCAGCTCGAGGACCCCCCGGGCACCCTGGTCGACGCCACCGACAGCGACCGCGTGGTCTGCACCAACGACACGGTGACGTGGGGCTGGGGCTTCAACATGAACGCGTCCGGCGCCCAGGACGCCACGTTCACCCAGACGCTCCCCGAGGGCTGGACGTGGGACGACCTGTCCATCGCCGCCTGCGAGGGCAGCGGCCTCGAGTGGACCGGCGTCGGCACCATCTCGGCCGACGGGCGCACGCTGACGTGTGTGATCAACCAGCCGACGGGCGACATCGTCCAGACGCTGCAGATCCCGGTCACGGCGAACGTCGGCTCCGTGGTGCCCAACGGGTCCACCTACGCCGCCGAGCTGTCGCTGACCGAGGGTGGCGTCGTGCAGACCTCCGCCGCCGAGGCGGTCACGGTCCGCTCCGCTCCTCGGTACGACCTCGTGAAGGCGATCCTCGGCGGGGCGATCGTCGAGCACGACTTCGGCAGTGGCCTGGTGCCGGCACAAGAAACCGCCTGGGTTGCCTCGATCGTCGTGCCGGATGCAGACAACACCAAGGGCCTCGAGCCCCTCGCCAGCCCCTTCACCTTCGTCGACAACGTCTCGCAGATCTCCCCCAACGCCGTCGTGGTCGACGTCAACAGCGAGTCCTCCGGCACGGCGACGTTCACCCAGGCCGGGCCCGGCGCGCCCGCCACCATCACCGTCACCGATGCCGACACCGCCCCGGCCGAGGGCCTCAACGGGTCCACCAACACGGTGTGGAGCGCTCGGGTCATCACGCGGCTGCCGCAGTCCGAGATCCCGCCCGCCCCGGTCGGCAAGGACCTGATCAACCAGTTCACGGACTTCCTCCCGACCGGCATCAACGGCACGCCGAACCTCGGCGGCACCCCCGAGCAGGGCAGCGAGCCCGGCGCTGACTGCCGCAACCTGACCGACTCCTCGGCGCCGCCGAACAACAACTGCGCCCTTGCCCACGTCGACGGGCCCGGCGCCGCCGGCGTGATCTCCGGCAGCAAGAGCCTCGCCTCCGGTACGAACGACGACGGCACGCCGTGCCTCCCAGGCGCCACCTGCCCGCCCTTGCAAGGCGACACCGGTGGCGAGAACGGCTACGCCGTCCCCGGCACGCCGGTCAACGCCTTCATGCTCCTGCGGGTGCAGGGCCCCGCCACCGGCGTGGTCCTCTGCGACAAGTGGGATCCCGCCCGCCAGCAGTTCGACCCCACCCGGCCGATCGCGCTGTCCGGCAGTGCCGGCGGCGCGGTGGCCGAGGCCGACTACCGCATCGAGTACACGAACCAGGCCTACGCGGATGACACCGCTCGCCAGGCCGGCGGCTGCGGCCTCCCCGGTGACGCCGCCACGGACGGACCGTGGTTCACGACCGTGGCCGCCGCAGGCGGGCCCGGGGCCATCACCGGCGTGCGGGTGACGCTGCTCCAGACCCAGCCGTCGGGCGAGATCTACTGGACCGTCCCGATGGTCGCCGGGACGCTCGGTGGTCCCGCTCCCGACTTCCTCAGCGCTCGCGCTGATGGCATGGCCACCAGCAGCCCCGTGAGCCGCAACGGGTACCGGATCACGCCGCAGTTCCTCGAGGTCGACAAGGACACCTCGCCGACCAACCAGATCAACACCTCGACCGGCTCGACGGTGACCTTCACGCTCGACCCCTCGGTCACCGTGCCCGGCAACCCGGCGGCCCCGCCCGTCACCGGCCTGCGCATCACCGACACCCTCGACCCCTGCCAGCTCGGCCCGGCGCTCGACGCCTCGTCGACCGACTGGATCATGGAGCTCACCACACCGGCCAACAACGGCCCCGACGGCCTGCCCTGCACCGGTGACGGCGAGAGCGGTGCGGTCCTCACGTTCGTGCACCGCGCGCCCTTCGTGACGCCGAACGTCCCGGTCCAGCAGATCCGCTACTCGGTGACCGTCAGCCCGTTCGTCGAGAACAACGGCAGCATCACCAACACGGCGATCATCTCGGCCGACGGCAACACCCAGGACGAGGAGTCCCGGACCGACGCCTTCACCCAGCGCGTGGCCGCCCCCGGCGCCGTGCGGGTGAGCAAGACCGCCGACTTCACGCCGGTGGAGATCGAGCCGGACGACATCTCGTGGACCATGTCGTGGTCCAACACGGTGCTCCTGCCCGACACCGCCGGGCGGACCGAGCTGATCGACGTCCTCCCGTACAACGGTGACGGGCGCGGCACCTCGTTCAGCGGCACCTTCGGCCTGCTCGGCATCGACCTGCTCGGCTCCGTGGCGGACGTGTCCGTCGTCTACACGAGCCAGGACCCCGCCACCATCGAGCGGGATCCCGCCACCAACACCAGCACCTGGTGCGCCGAGGCCCAGTTCGGGTCCCCCGGCTGCCCCACGTCCATGGCGTCGGTGACGGCGTTCAAGATCATCAACGAGGACTTCCGCAACGGCGAGTTCGGCGGCGCCCGCATCCGGGTCTCGCCGGGCGGCAACGTCGAGGAGGACATCTACGTCAACAACGTGGCCCAGGGCCGCACCGCGAACCTCCCCGAGCCGATCCCGGCCACGCCCAACGAGCCCATCTGGGTCGTGGCGTCGTCGGTCGGCGACACGGTCTGGTACGACGACGACCGCGACGGCGTCCGTGACGCCGGCGAGGCCGGCATCCCCGACGTGACCGTCCGGCTCTACGACGCCGCCGGCACGCAGCTGCGCACGGCCCCCACGAACGCCGACGGCCAGTACACCTTCGGCAACCTCCACTCGGGCACGTACCGGGTGGACCTCGACCCGGCCACCATCCCGGCGGGCTTGACGCCCACCTACGACCTCGACGGCGGGATCGTGTCACCGGATCGCAACTCCGGCGTGTTCACCCTCGAGTTCGACACCGACCGGATCGACGTCGACTTCGGCGAGTTCCGCCAGCCCGGCGTCCCGGAGCTGGACATCGAGAAGGAGTCGGCGGCTGGGCAGGATGCGGACACGCTCGAGACGGGTGTGTACGTGCGGCCTGGCACGTCGGTCGACGTGGTGATCCCGGTGGTGAACACCGGTGACAAGCCGCTCGTCGATGTCGTGGTTTCCGATGAGACCATCACCGGTCCGGACATGACCGGCTTCGAGTGCACGTTCCCGGATGGGACGACGGGTTCGGCGTTGCCGGGCGAGTCGATCCGCTGGGAGGCGACGTTCTCGGCCGGTGGCGCCCCCCGGGCGGCGGAGTGGGCGCCCGGCGCCCAGATCGACTGCACGGGCACGCTCACGATGGCTCGCGGCGACGTGAACCACCTGAACACCGTGACGGTCGAGGCCAGGGACCTCGACGGGACCGGCGTGACCGACACCGACGACTTCCACTCCTACACGTCGTCGATCGACATCGTGAAGTTCGACGGTCGCCAGACGGCGCCGGCGAACCCGGTCGATGGTCATGACGACCTCGACGGCATCTTCGACGGCCCGACCACCGGTGCGTGGGACGTCGCCGTCGATGCCGACACCACCGATGACCAGGTCACCTACGCGGCGGCCGGTTCCTACGAGGTCGGCTTCGTCGTGACCAACAACGGTGCCATCCCGGTCCAAGGGGTGAGCGTGACCGACGCGAACCTGTCGGGTCCTGCGGTCACCGGGCTGAGCTGTGACCTCACCGCCCTCGGTGGTCCGGCCACGGGCGTCGAGTGGGAGGGACCGCTGGACCCCGGCGAGACCTTCGACTGCACCGGCTCGCTGACCCTGGCGCCTGGTGAGACCCACCAGGACTCGGGCTCGGCCGAGGGCACCCCGGTCAACCCCAAGACCACCGTGCCCGAGGCGCCGATCGACGACGAGGACCGGTTCACCGGCACCACGCCGCCGAAGCCGACCGGTGGCGTGGACGTCGAGAAGTTCGACGAGGGCTTCGGCACCCCCGACGCCTACAGCGCCGACGAGGTCAACGCCGCCCTCGCCCTCGACGCCGACACCCCGGCCAACGCGGTGGCGTTCACCGCCGGTGAGGCTCGCAAGGTCATCATCGCCATCAGCAACGACGGCGACGAGGACCTGATCGACCTCGAGGTCTCCGATGCCACCACCTCCGGCACCGGTCAGATCGAGGGCCTGTCGTGCGACTTCTCCGCCCTCGGCGGCCCGGGGACGGGCGCGTCGTGGGAAGGCCCGCTGTCGCCCGGCGAACACGTCTACTGCTCCGGCACCCTGACCCTGGGGGCCGCCGCCGACCACACCGACCGGGCCACGGTCACGGCCACCGGTGCGGAGAGCGGCGACACCTACGGCGACGAGGACGACTTCCACGGCACCACCGGTGAGGTCACCAACGAGCGGGTCACCCCGCCCCAGCCGCCCGCCCCGGGTGGCACCGGCTCGGGCTCGGGCGCCAAGGGCGTCCTGCCCCGCACGGGTGCCGGCATCGCCTCGATGACGGCCCTCGGCCTCGGGCTCGTCGCCCTGGGCTTCGTCCTCAGCCGCCGGCGTCGGAGCACGACCGCCGGCTGACCCGAACGCTCACGCCACCCCTCGTGGAGGGGAGCCGCACCACTGCCGGCTCCTCTCCACGTCAGCTCCCCCAACGGCTGTGCAGCCCCGGACCCCGTCGCCCCGACGAGGTCCGGGGCTGTCGGCCATCTCCGATCCTCCGTATTTATCCGAAATGACCGTCTCGGTTCCCGCATGGTCGATCCGATGGGGTGCCGCACCAGACGGCCGTCAGATCGTTACGCTGCCGAGGCGCACGCCGCACCACGGTCTGCCGGTCCGGTCGAGGCCATGTGGCCCTGATGACCGAAGACGCCCGCCACCATTGTCCGAGAAGTCAGGTTGTCTGCTTTGACGCAAATGCGCATCGACGTCGGCGACGATCAGCTCATCGACCTCGTTCGCTCCGGCGACGAGGCCGCCTACGGGGAGCTGTACCGGCGCCACCAGTCGGCCGTGCACCGCTTCGCCCAGCGGCTCACGGGGAGCCGGAGCGCGGCCGACGACGTGGTGTCCGAGGCGTTCACCAAGGTCCTCTCGGCCATCCGCCGGGGCCACGGCCCACGCGACGCCTTCCGGCCGTACCTGTACTCGGCAGTCAAGAACACCGCCAACGACCTCAACACCAAGCGCCGGCGCAACGAGCCGGTCGAGCCCGGCGAGATGGAGGCGCTCAGCGAGAGCGTCCACCTGCTCGACGGGGCCGACAACGAACTCGTCATCGAGGCCTTCACCCGGCTCCCCGAGCGCTGGCGCGCGGTGCTCTGGTACGTCGAGGCCGAGCAGATGTCCCCGGCGGCGGTGGCGCCGATCCTCGGCCTCTCGCCCAACGCGGTGAGCGCCCTCGCCTACCGCGCCCGGGAGGCCCTGCGCGAGTCCTACCTGAACGTCCACCTCCAGCTCCAGCTGCCCGACGCGTGCCGGCCGACCGCCAAGCTCCTCGGCGGCTACGTGCGCGGCAACCTGACCGAGCGCCAGCTCGGAAAGGTCGAGCACCACGTCGCCGACTGCCAGCGGTGCACCGAGGCCCTGCTCGAGCTCGACGACGTCGCCGCGTCGTTCCGGGCCGTGGTGGGACCGCTGCTGCTGCTCGGCCCGGCCCGCCTCGGCTGGCTGCGCCTCCGCCGGGGCGATGGCCACGGCCGCGCCGTGCGCCACCCCGTCGCCGTCGCCGCCATGGCTGCCGTCACCGCCGCCCTCGTGGTGGTCGTCGCCACCTCCGGGCTCCGCGCCGCCTTCCTCCCCGAGGAGGGGCAGCGGTCGGTCCGCGAGACCCCTGGCGCCGGCGCCGGCGCCGTCGCTGGAGGCGGCGCCCCGACCTCCGGGTCGGCCGCCGTGACCGACCCGTCGACCGCCAGCACCCCGACCAGGGGGCAGCCCACGACCGCCGCCCCCACCACGACCGCGGCGCCCTCGACCACGGCCCCGCCCGCCTCAGACCCGGCACCGACGGACCCGGGCGCGCCGCCCCGCACCGCCGGCCGGGCCACCATCACGCCGCTCGACGGCACCACCACCGGGCCCCAACCCGTCGGCATGGTCATCACCAACACCGGGGCCGTCCCCCTCGGCGACGTCGAGGTGGCCGACCGCACCCAGAGCGGCGCCCTCCAGGGCCTGTCGTGCGACTTCTCGCCGTTGGGCGGCCCCAGCGCCGGCACCAACTGGCGGGGGCCGCTCGCCGCCGGCGCATCGTTCCGCTGCCGCGGCACCCTGACCCTCACCCCCGGCTCGATGCACGTCGACACCGGCTCGGTGACCGGCACCCCGCTGCACCCGGTCACCGGCGAGCCCCTGGGCGTCCCGAAGGTCGACGACGAGGACCCGTTCCACGCCGAGACGCCGCCCGGCAAGGGCATCGACGTCGAGAAGTTCGACGGCGCCTTCGGCTCTCCGAACCGCTACGACCCCCGGGCGGTCGGCCGCGACCAGGACGCCGACGGCGACCGGGCCGACCGCCCGGTGCCGTACCAGCCCGGCCGGGCCCGCACCATCCGCATCGCGATCGCCAACACCGGCACCGAGCCGCTCGTCGACCTCGTGGTCTCCGACCGCACCACGGCCGGCAGCGGCACGATGACCGACCTGTCGTGCGACTTCTCGCCCGTCGGCGGTCCGCCCTCGGGCACCACCTGGGCCGGGCCGCTCGAGGCCGGCGAGCACGTGTACTGCACCGGCAGCCTCACCCTCGCCCTCGGTGACCGCCACACGAACACGGCGACGGTCACCGCCACCGGGCGCGACAGCGGCACCCGCTACCGCGACCAGGACGACCTCCACGCCCGCACCCCCCGATCGGCTGCGGCGGCCACCGACGCAGACCGGTCCTGGCCGGCCCGGGTGGCGGCGTCGCTCCCGGAGACCGGCGCCGCGGTCACCACCGCGGCCGCCGTCGGCCTGGCCCTGCTCGCCGCCGGCGCCGTGCTGGTCCGCCTCCGCCGCACGGCGCGCCCACCGGCCGGGCGGTTCACCCGGCCTGCCGGCGTGGCCGGCGGGGCTCGTCGCTAGTCGGCGAGCAGGTCGCGCAGGCCGCAGACCTCGAGCAGCCGGCGGATGCCGGGCCGGGCGTCCACCACCTCGACCGGGCGCGCCGCCGTGCCGGCGAGGCGGGCGCGAGCCCGGACCAGGACGCTGATGCCGGTCGAGTCCATGAACTCCAGGCCGGCGCAGTCGAGCACGATGCAGGCCGCGCCGTCGGCGAGGGCGTCGTCGATCGCCGCGTCGAACCGAGGCGCGGTGGCCAGGTCGATGGTGCCGGTGACCGCGATGGTGGCGGTGCCGCCCTCCACCTTCGAGGAGACGGCCAGGTCCGATGGGCCCAAGGGGTCAGCCGCCGCCGTGGGGCTGCCGTCGACCTCGGTCGAGTGCCCGCGGGTGGCGGTCGACCCAGTGGGCCGCATCGCCCAGGTCGGTCCGCCGGAGGTCGCCGCCGAGGAGGTCGTAGGAGGCGCCGCACCCCGGGCACCGGGCGTGCAGCGGGGCGCCCCGCCGGAGGCGCGAGGCGGTGGTGAACGAGAGGCGGACCGAACAGGAGGGGCAGTCCAGGAGGATCTGCGTGCCGTGTGCCATGGGGTGCTGCGATCTTGGCGGCGAGCGTCCCCGGGTCCAGCTGCTCGAGACCCGGGCGGATCGTTCGATTCGAGCGTAGGCCTCGGGCCAGCCCGGCACATCGCCCGTTCGGCGCTTTCCCCCCGTCGGGGGAACGTGCGGGCCGGGTGGCGAGCCCGCCCGGCGCTACGGTCCCCGCCCATGGCCAGCGGCGCGGCGCCCGGGGGTGGAGACGGCCTGGTCGACCCGGCCTGGTGGCGGGCCCGCCAGGACGACCACCTCGCCGCCGCCACCACCGTGTTCGTGCCGTGGTCGCCCCTGAACGTCATCGACCACCTCGAGCGGGCCCGTCGGGACCCGGGCCACGTGGTCGACCTCGAGGCGATCACGCCGGAGGTCGTCGGGCGCTGGTGCCACCGGATCGACCACTGGCTCGACTGCGCCGACTTCGACGTGCTGCGCCTCCTCACCCTCTGGTACCGGTATCGCGACCTGCTGCCGGGGCACGCCATCGACGCGATGCGCGCCCGGTTCGTGGCCTTCCGCTACTGGTACACCGACCCGCTCCCCGACGACGTGACCGACGAGCGCTGGTACTGGTCCGAGAACCACCGCCTGATCTTCCACGCCTGCGAGCACCTGGCAGGGCAGGCCCTGCCCGAGGAGCGGTTCTCCACCACCGGGTGGACCGGCGCCGAGCACCGGGCACGCGCCGGGCGGGCCCTCGCCGCCTGGTTCGACGAGAAGGCCGTCGACGGCTTCAGCGAGTGGCACGCCGACTCCTACTACGAGAAGGACCTGGCGCCGCTCGTCACCCTGGCCGAGCTCGCGGAGCCGCCGGCGCTGGCGGAGCGGGCCGCCACCTTCGCCGACCTGGTCCTGTTCGACCTGGCGCTCCACTCGCTGCGGGACAACAACGGCGTCACCCACGGCCGGTCCTACATGCGGTTCAAGGCCTCGGCGCCGACCCAGACGGTGTTCGCCGCCCTGAAGCTCTGCTTCGACCGCACCGACGAGCCCTGGCCCATCGACGACGGTGACGAGCAGGAGCTGCTGCCGGCCACCGAGGCCGGCACGATCCTGGCTCGCTGCGAGCGCTACCGGCCGCCCGACGTCGTCCGCCGCATCGCCCGCACCGACCGCGAGCTGCTGGATCGCGAGGGCATGGGCGTGCCCCTGGACCCCGGCGAGCCCTTGGTCGACCACCCGACGCGGGCCGACGGCCTCTCGTACACCGACCCGGACCTGGTGCCGTTCTGGTGGGACCGCGGCGCGCTCACGCCCTGGCAGCTCGTGCCGCTCACCATGGAGGCGCTCGATCGCCACCGCCTCTGGGACAGCCGCCTCTTCGCCCAGTTCCGCCTGGTGCGCGACGCCGTCGGGCACGACACCGCGGTGATGCGCCAGCTCGCCCACGATCTGCACCCGATGGTGAACGCCGGGCTCCTCGAGCGGGTCGACACCTGCACCTGGCGCAACGGCCACGCCATGCTTTCGACCGCCCAGTCCTACCGGCCCGGCTGCGTCGGCTACCAGCACCACATCTCGCAGGCCACGCTCGACGAGCACGCCGTGGTGTTCACCACCCACCCGGGCCACGGACCGACGGGCCGAGCCGGCGACTACCTGGACCACGACCGCTACTGGACCGGCAGCGCCACCCTGCCGCGCGCCGTGCAGCACGGGCGGGTGGTGATCCAGCAGTACGCGCCCGCCTTCGCGCCGCCGGAGCTCGACGTGCTCGCCGGCTTCGCCTACGAGGCGCGCACCCACGCCTACGTGCCGACCGAGCGCTTCGACGAGGTGGTCGACGAGCGCGGTTGGACCATCGCCCGGCGGCGCGGCGGCTACGTGGCCGTCTGGTCGTGGCGCCCCACCCGGTGGCTCGACCACGATCCCGCCGAGGTCTTCACGAACGGCCTCACGGAGCGCTTCGACCTCGTCGCCGACGGTGGGCCCGACAACGTGTGGATCATCGAGGTCGGCGACGTCGACCGGTGGGGCACCTTCGAGCGCTTCCGCGACGAGGTGGTGCGAGCCGCGGTCGACGTGGTCGACCACGGGTGGGGGCCCGACGGCGCCCACCGTGGGTTCGACGTCGCCTACCGGTCGCCGGCCGAGGGGCGCATCGAGGTCGGCTGGACGGGGCCGCTGCTGGTGGAGGGCCAGGAGGTCGCGATCGCCGGCTACCCGAGGTTCGACAACCCGTTCGCCACCGTGGCGACCGGTGACCCGGTGGTGGCGATCGCCGACGACGCCGGCTCGTTCACCCTCGACCTGGCCGCCGGCACCCGCCGGCCCGGTCCCGCACCCAGCTGAGCGATCAGGTGCCGGCCGGCACGGCGGCGAGCGCCGCGTCGTGCTCCGCGGCCCGGCGGCGGTCCCGCAGCTCCTCGACCACGATGACCGCCAGCAGGCCGAGCGCCACCGCGGCGAGCGGCCAGACGGGGTCGGCGTCGCGCAGCAGGACCACGACGACCAGGGTGACGGCCACGATCACGAGCCGGGACACGAGCAGGTGGCGGGTGGTCCGCCAGTAGGCGAGCGTCGTGGCCCCCACGAAGAGGGCGATGCCCACGACGAGCGACGCGATCACCGGTCCCTCGGCCGGGCGCTCGGGGTGCAGCACGATCTCCTCCACGGCGACCGCGAAGCCGACGATCCCGCAGACGAGGGGGAAGTGCGTGAGGCTGTAGGCGTCGCGGGCGACGGTGCCGAAGGCGCCGGCGCGCCCCGAGGCGAACCGCTCCTCCATGGCCTCCTTCAACCAGCCGAAGTAGGTCCACCAGAGCAGGCAGGCCACGGCGAGCGACGCACCGGCGGCCAGGACGAGGTCGGCGGTGCGCTCCTCCTCGGCGACCGCGCTGGCCGCCACGATCAGCGACTCGCCGAGGGCGATGATCACGAACAGCCCGTGGCGCTCGCTGAAGTGCCCGGGGCTGATGTCCCAGGTCGCGTTGCCGCTGGCGGCGGCCGAGGCGGCGAGGTCGAGGGCGAGGGCCACCAGCCACAGCCACGGGCGCAGCGACTCGTCGGCCAGCGCGCCGGCGAGCACGAAGACCAGCCCCAACGTGGACACGTAGACCCAGGGCATCGAGAGGCCGTCATCGACGTCGCGCTCGAGGTCGATGCGCACCTGCAGGGCCATGCCGACGACGCGGA
>DATAGR010000631.1:0-2197 GCA_036263575.1 Aquihabitans sp.
GACCGAGGCGCCCCTGCGGATGCTGCAGAACAACCTCGACCCCGAGGTCGCCGAGCGCCCCGACGACCTGGTCGTCTACGGCGGCACCGGTCGCGCCGCCCGCGACTGGCGCAGCTTCGACGCCATGGTGCGCACCCTCACCACCCTGGCCGACGACGAGACGATGCTCGTCCAGTCCGGCCGCCCGGTCGGCGTGCTGCAGACCCACGAGTGGGCACCGCGGGTGCTGATCGCCAACTCGAACCTGGTCGGCGACTGGGCCACCTGGCCGGAGTTCCGCCGCCTCGAGCACCTCGGCCTGACCATGTACGGCCAGATGACCGCCGGCTCGTGGATCTACATCGGCACCCAGGGCATCCTGCAGGGCACCTACGAGACCTTCGCCGCGGTGGCCGCCAAGAGGTTCGGCGGCACCCTGGCCGGCACGCTGACCCTGACCGGCGGCTGCGGCGGGATGGGCGGCGCGCAGCCGCTGGCCGTGACGCTCAACGGCGGCGTGTGCCTGGTCGTCGACGTCGACGGCGCCCGGCTGCGCCGCCGGGTCGAGCACCGCTACCTCGACGAGGTGGCCGACGACCTCGACGACGCCGTCGCCCGCTGCCTGGCGGCCAAGCGGGACCGCCGTGCGCTCAGCATCGGCCTGGTCGGCAACGCGGCCACCGTCTTCCCGGAGCTGCTCCGCCGCGGGGTGGAGGTCGACGTCGTCACCGACCAGACCTCGGCCCACGACCCGCTCTCCTACCTGCCCGAGGGCGTCGACCCCGGCGACTGGTCGGACTACGCCGCGGCCAAGCCCGAGGAGTTCACCGACCGGGCCCGCGCCTCGATGGCGAGGCACGTGGAGGCGATGGTCGGCTTCCTGGACGCCGGCGCCGAGGTGTTCGACTACGGCAACTCCATCCGCGACGAGGCCCGCCAGGGCGGCTTCGACCGCGCCTTCGCCTTCCCCGGCTTCGTGCCGGCATACATCCGGCCGCTGTTCTGCGAGGGCAAGGGCCCGTTCCGGTGGGCGGCGCTGTCCGGCGACCCGGCCGACATCGCCGCCACCGACCGGGCGGTCCTCGACCTCTTCCCCGACGACGACCACCTGCACCGCTGGATCCCGGCCGCCCAGGACCGGGTCGCCTTCCAGGGGCTCCCGGCCCGCATCTGCTGGCTGGGCTACGGCGAGCGCGACGCCGCCGGGCTGCGGTTCAACGAGATGGTGGCCTCGGGCGAGCTCTGCGCGCCGGTGGTCATCGGCCGCGACCACCTCGACTCCGGCTCGGTCGCCTCGCCCTACCGGGAGACCGAGGGCATGGCCGACGGTTCCGACGCGATCGCCGACTGGCCGCTGATCAACGCGCTGGTCAGTGCGTCGTCAGGTGCGACGTGGGTGTCGATCCACCACGGCGGCGGAGTCGGCATCGGTCGCTCGCTGCACGCCGGCCAGGTCAGCGTCGCCGACGGCACGGAGCTCGCCGCCCGCAAGCTCGCGCGCGTGCTGCGCAACGACCCCGGCACGGGCGTGCTCCGCCACGTCGACGCCGGCTACGACCGGGCCGTCGACGTCGCGCACGAGCGCGGCCTCCGCGTGCCGATGGCGGAGGGCTAGGCCGTGCCCCCCGAGGACCTGCGGGGCCTCGAGCGGATGTGGGCCGACCTGGCACCGGTGGGCCGGAACGGGTCCACCGGCGGCTACCGGCGGTTCGCCTGGACGGCCGCCGACGCCATCCTGCGCGAGTGGTTCACCGGTGAGGCCCTCCGTCGCGGGCTCGAGGTCGTGCCCGACCGGGCCGGCAACCTGTGGGCCTGGACGGCGGACCCGGGCGCCGGCGAGCCGGGCCTGGTGCTCGGCAGCCACCTCGACTCGGTGCCCGACGGCGGCGCCTTCGACGGACCGCTCGGCATCGCATCGGCGTTCGCGGCGCTGGACGCCGTGGACCGCACCGCGCTGCGGCGCCCGGTCGCGATCACCTGCTTCGCCGACGAGGAGGGCGCCCGATTCGGGGTCGCCTGCGCCGGCTCCCGGCTGCTCACCGGTGTGCTCGACCCCGACCGGGCCCGCGCGCTCACCGACGACGACGGCACGACGATGGCCGCGGCGATGGCCCGGGCGGGCGTCGACCCGGCCGCGGTCGGCCGCGACGACGAGGCCGTCGGCCGGATCGGCACCTTCGTCGAGCTGCACGTCGAGCAGGGCCGCGCGCTGGCCGAC
>DATAGR010000632.1:0-1651 GCA_036263575.1 Aquihabitans sp.
CGCCTGCACGTAGGGCTGCGGATCGGGTCCGTGCGGGATCTCGTCGGCCACCACCTCGGGCGTCACGAACTCGGTGGCGGCGTCGAAGTTGACGGGGTTCGGCAGCTCGGCGAGGACCTTCCACCCGAGGGCGCCGAACCGGAAGCGCTCGTGGGCCAGGCGGAGGCCCTCCTCGCCGCTGGCAGCCCACGAGAACGGGACCTCGGCCCAGGTGCCGTCGGCCGACCCGCCGCGCGACGTCCAGCCGTCGACCAGCTCGGCCTCGGGGTCCGTCGCCATGATGCCGGCGGCGCCGGCGCGCTCGGCGGCGTCGAGCGACGCGCCGCCGCTGACGCCGAGCACGATGTCGATCGGTGTCTCGGGCAGGTCGTAGATGCGGGCGTCCTCGACGGTGAAGTGGGTGCCGCGGATCGTGGTCCACGAGCCGGACCACAGCGCGGTGATGGCGGCCACCGCCTCCTCCAGCATCTCGTGGCGGACGTCGACCGCCGGGAAGGGGGCGCCGGTCACGTGTTCGTTCAGCCGCTCGCCGGCACCCAGGGCCAGCGTCAGCTTGCGGCCCGAGAGGCACGCCACCGTGGCCGCGGCGTGGGCGACGATCACCGGGTGGTAGCGCACGATCGGGCACGTGAGCCCGGTGGCCAGCTCGATGCGCTCGGTCGCCTGGGCGATGGCCCCGAGCACGCTCCACGCGAACGGGCTGTGCTCGTGCTCGCCCAGCCACGGGTGGATGTGGTCGGAGATCGAGACGAACTCGAACCCGGCCTCTTCCGCCGCCACCGCGTGCTCGACGAGCTCGCCGGGCGTGCGCAGCTCAGACATCAGCTTGAGTCCGAAGCGGGTCATGGTGGGCCTCCTGGGTCGTCCGTCGCCCCCCGCTACCCCGTGCCGCCCGGGCGATGCCGTCCCGGCGACCGGTTCACCCGCCTGCCGGTGGGAGCGCCGGACCCACCGGTAGCGTGGCCCGATGGGTCGAGACATCCCGCTGGGCCGGTTCGCCGGCATCAAGGTGAGCATGGACGTGACCGTCCTGCTCCTCGCCGCGTACTACACCTACACGCTGGCCAACCACCGCTTCCCGATCGAGGCGCCGGGCCTCTCGGACACGGCCTACTGGGCCGCCGGCGTCGCCGGCGCCCTGCTGTTCTTCGTCTCGCTCCTCGTGCACGAGATCGGCCACGCGCTGGTCGCGCGCGACGAGGGGATCGGCGTGCGGGGCATCAGCCTGTGGCTCCTCGGCGGCGTGGCCAAGCTCGAGTCGGCGCCCACGACGGCGCGCGCCGAGTTCCGCATCGCGGTCATCGGCCCCCTCGCCAGCGCGGCCTGCGGGGTGGCCTTCCTCGTCGGGTCCTACGTCGTGCCGAGCGGTGGCCTGCCCGGCCTGACCGGCAACGTCATGGCGCTCCTGGGCGTGCTCAACGTGATCCTCGCCGGCTTCAACCTCCTGCCCGCGGCCCCGCTCGACGGCGGCACGGTGCTGTCGTCGCTGGTCTGGAAGCGGACCGGCAGCCAGGCGACGGGGATGCGCTGGGCGGCCTACAGCGGCATCGCCGCCGGCGGCGCCCTGCTCGTGTTCGGGCTGCGCGAGGTCCGCGACGACGACGGCACGCTGGGTTGGTCGTTGCTGCTCGTGGGCGCGTTCGTCCTGTAC
>DATAGR010000633.1:0-1842 GCA_036263575.1 Aquihabitans sp.
CGGTGACCACGGCCTGCGCCTCCTCCTGCACCCGGGCGAGGTGCTCGGGGCCGTGGAAGGACTCGGCGTACACCTTGTAGACGTCCTCCGTGCCCGAGGGCCGGGCGGCGAACCACGCGTTCTCGGTGACCACCTTGAGCCCGCCGATCGGGGCGTCGTTGCCCGGCGCCCGGGTCAGCGTCGCCACGATCGGCTCACCGGCGAGCGTCGTCGCGCCCACGTCCTCCGGCGCGAGCCGGGCCAGCGCCGCCTTCTGCTCCCGGGACGCGGGCGCATCGGTGCGGGCGTAGGCCGACTCCCCGAAGCTCGCGGTCAGCTCGCGGTGCAGCGCCGAGGGGGACCGGCCCGTCACGGCCTGCATCTCCGAGGCGAGCAGCGCCAGCAGGATGCCGTCCTTGTCGGTGGTCCAGACGCTGCCGTCCCGCCGGAGGAACGAGGCGCCGGCCGACTCCTCGCCGCCGAAGGCCACCGACCCGTCGAGCAGTCCGGGCACGAACCACTTGAAGCCGACCGGGACCTCCAGCAGCCGGCGGCCCAGCCGGGCCACGACCCGGTCGATGAGCGAGCTGGACACCAGCGTCTTCCCGACGCCCGCTCCGGAGGGCCAGCCGGGGCGGTGGCTGAGCAGGTAGGCGATGGCGACGGCCAGGAAGTGGTTCGGGTTCATCAGACCGCCGTCGGGGGTCACGATGCCGTGCCGGTCGGCGTCGGCGTCGTTGCCGGTGGCGATGTCGAACTCCGACCGGCGGCCGACGAGGGAGGCCATGGCCGACGGCGAGGAGCAGTCCATGCGGATCTTGCCGTCCCAGTCCAGGGTCATGAACCGCCACGTCGGGTCCACCAGCGGGTTGACCACGGTCAGGTCGAGCCGGTGGTGCTCGGCGATGGCGGCCCAGTAGTCGACGCTGGCCCCGCCGAGCGGGTCCGCGCCGATCCGCACCCCCGCCTGCCGGACGGCGTCGAGGTCGAGCACGGTGGGCAGGTCGTCGACGTAGGCGCCGAGGAAGTCGTACCCCTCGACGGATTCCTGCGCCCGCTCGTAGGGGATCCGGCGGACCCCCTCGAGCCCGGCGAAGAGCAGCTGGTTGGCGCGGTCGGCGATCGCCTTCGTGGCGTCGGTGTCGGCCGGCCCGCCGGTGGGCGGGTTGTACTTGAAGCCGCCGTCCCGGGGCGGGTTGTGCGACGGCGTCACGACGATCCCGTCGGCCAACCCGGCGGTCTTCCCGCGGTTGGCGCGCAGGATGGCGTGGCTCACCGCCGGCGTGGGGGTGTACCCGTCCCGGGCGTCGACCAGGACGGTGACGTGGTTGCCGACCAGCACCTCCAGCGCCGTCGTCCAGGCCGGGCGGGACAGGGCGTGGGTGTCCCGGCCGACGAACAGCGGCCCGTCGTAGCCCTGGGCGGCGCGGTACTCGCAGATCGCCTGGGTCGTGGCCAGGATGTGCGCCTCGTTGAACGCCGCGTCGAACGCCGAGCCGCGGTGCCCCGAGGTGCCGAAGGAGACCTGCTGCGCCAGCTCCGCCGGGTCTGGGTCCACCGTGTAGTAGGCGGTGACCAGGGCGGCGACGTCGATCAGGTCCTCGGGCGACGCGGGTTGCCCGGCGCGGGGATCGGTCATGAGGCGATCCTGGCAGCCTCCTCGAGGTGCGGCGCCAGGACCCGGGCCGCCCAGTCCCGGGCCCGCGTCGGGGAGAGGCCCACCTCGGCCCAGGCGGCGGCGCTGTCGGGCGCCATGAGCGGGCTGGGCTCCTCGGGCATGGCCGCGTACCCGGCGGCGACCCCGGCCGCGGCCCCGGGGCCCAGCACCGGGCGCAGCAGGTCGGCGTACTCGTCGGGGGTCAC
>DATAGR010000634.1:0-27950 GCA_036263575.1 Aquihabitans sp.
TCGAGGAGGCGATCGACGCCCTCAGGGAGGCCGGCCTGCTCGCGATGGGCGTCCCCAGCGAGCTCGGCGGCGGCGGTGCCTCGATCGCCGAGGTCGCCGCCGTGCAGCGCGAGCTCGCGCACCACTGCGGATCGACCGCGCTCGCCACCGCGATGCACCAGCACGTCGTGGCCTTCACCGCGTGGCGCCATCGCCGGGGGCTCCCCGGCGCCGAGGCGACGCTGCGACGGGTGGCCGACGACGGCATCGTGCTCGTGTCCACCGGCGGTGCCGACCAGACCCGCCCACGCGGGGAGGCGGTCAAGGCCGACGGCGGCTACCGCGTGTCGGGCCGCAAGGTGTTCTGCAGCCAGTCCCCCGCCGGCACGGTGATGTCGACCATGTTCGCCTTCGACGACCCCGAGCAGGGCCGACGGGTCCTCAACATGGCCGTGCCGCTGTCGGGCGACGGCATCTCGGTGCTGGACGACTGGGACACCCTCGGGATGCGGGGCACCGGCAGCAACAGCATCGTGGTCGAGGACGTCTTCGTGCCCGAGGAGAAGGTCCTGGCCAACCGGCCGCACGGCATCATCGACCCGCCGCTCCAGGTGATCTTCAGCATCGCCTTCCCGATCATCTCGGCGGTGTACCTCGGCATCGCCGAGGCCGCCTACCAGGCGGCGCTCGACGCGGCCGCGGGTCGCGCGGACAACCCCCTGGTCCAGCGCCAGGTCGGCCTCATGCGGCACCGCCTGCGGGTCGCGGGGTGGGCGCTCGACGGCTCCCTCGCCGCCGTCGGCGACGACCCGACGCCATCCATGGAGACGGTGGCGGTGGCGATGGCGGCCAAGCGGGAGATCGCCCTCGCAGGCGTCGAGGTGTGCGACCTCGCCATGGAGGTCGCCGGTGGCCGCGCCTACTACCGGGGGTCGGTCATCGAGCGCTGCTACCGGGACGTCCGCGGCGCCAAGCTGCACCCCCTCGACCCGGAGCTGACGCTGGTCCACGGTGGGCGACTCGCCCTCGGCCTCCCGGCCGACGACCTGCTCTGAGCACCGGAGCGGAGGGGCCAGGTCAAACCGGGCTGTCGGTCGCGGGCGGGCCCTCGCCGAGGGCGGCGTCGAGCTCCTCGCTCCAGCGCTCGACCGAGTGCTGGCGCTCCGTCGGGTCGTCGACGTAGCAGACGCACACCAGCACCGACACGGCGACGTCGTCGAGGACGTACATCGTGCGGGCGGTCCCGCTGTCGCGCAGGACGACCATCCCGTTGCGCTCGGTGCGGACGTAGCCGTCCTCGGCTCGGCTGCAGTAGTCGGCGAGGTGCGCCGAGAGCGCTGCCGACGCGCCGGCGGCGTCGCGGAAGCGGACCATCGTGATCGCGGTGAGGTAGTTGCCGTCCTCGTAGCGGGCGTCGACGCCGTCCTGGTAGCCGGCATCCACGAACGCCTGGCGCACCGTTGCCGGGTCCTCGAGGGTCGAGGGGTCCTCGTAGTCGTCGACCGTCGGCATGTCGGTCACCTGGTCCAGCGGGGTCCGGTCGGGACCCTCGCGGATGAACTCGGGCATGCGCCCGGCCCGGACCGCACCGAGCGGATCGGCGCCGTGCGGCACCCAGGCCCAGGGGCCGTGCGCCAGCTCCCGGCAGCTCTCGACGCCGTCCAGGCCCACGCGAGCGCCGGGCGGGTCCGCGCCCACGCTCGGCGGTGCGGCCTCGACGGACGGCGGCGCCGTGGTGGTCGTCGCCTCGGGCGCAGCGTCGCCCTCGCTCGTGTCGGGGTCCGCGTCCGCCTCGTCGGCCGCCTCTCCCTGGTCGGCCGGCGCGCTCGGGGTGGTGGTCGCGCTGGTGCCCTGGCCGAACAGGCCACGGCTCCCACTCGTCGACTCGGAGCTCGCCGTGCAGCCCACGCCGGCCAGCACGGCCACCGCAGCGGCCACGACCGCCGCGGCGCGCCGCCCCGTCCGGTCCCGTCTCGTCCCCTGCGCCATCGCGTCCACCTCTCCCGATCGGCCGCCACCCGCACGCCGTGAGCCCAGCCCACCGATCCGCCGACGACCGCTCCCCTGCGGCCGCCGTACGCTCCTGGCCGTGACCGACGAGGAGGGCCGCACCGACGACGCCGGCGCCATGGCCGAGGCCCTGCGGCTCGCCGGCGAGGCGGCCGGGGCCGGCGAGGTGCCGGTGGGTGCGGTGGTCGTGGTCGACGGGCGCATCGTGGCGGCGCGGCGCAACGAGCGACAGGCATCCGGCGATCCGACGGCGCACGCCGAGGTGCTCGCCCTGCGGGACGCCGCCGTCGCGGTCGGCGACCGTCGGCTCCACGACGCAACCCTCGTGGTCACCCTCGAGCCGTGCCCGCTGTGCGCCGGCGCGGTGTGGGCCGCGCAGGTGGGGCGGGTCGTCTACGGGGCTGCCGACCTCCGTGCCGGCGCGATGGGGTCGCTCTACAACTTCGCCGTCGACCAGCGCCTCAACCACGCCACCGAGGTGGTGTCCGGCCTGCGCGCCGACGACGCCGCCGCGCTCCTCACCACCTTCTTCGCCGAGCGACGATGATCTCCTCGTGACGACGCCCGCTCCCCCCGGCTACCACGCCCCCGACGAGTTCGCCGCTGAGGTCGCCCGCCTGGCCGATCGCTCGCCGACCGCCCGCCACCACGTCATCGGCACGTCGGTGCGCGGCCGCGACCTGGTGGCGGTCACGATCGGTCCCGACGCCACCGGTGGCGCCGCCGCCGGCGCACCGGCGGTCCCGGTGCGGCCGCAGCTCCTCGTGCTCGCCGGCATCCACGGGGTGGAGGTCATCAGCACCGAGCTGGCCCTCCGCCTGCTCGACGACGCCACCGCCGACGAGCCGGCGCCGGCCGTGGCGGCGGTGCTGGCGAGGGCCGACCTCACGATCGTGCCGTCGCTCAACGTCGACGGCCGCACGGCATCGCTCGAGAGCCTCGGCGGACGCAAGCCGCTCAACAAGGCACCCCGACGCAACGCCAACGGCGTCGACCTCAACGCAACTGGCCGTGGCCGGCGGGCGTCTCGGACCACTGGCTGCCGCTGTCGGGCACGAAGGCGGGGTGGACGCCGTGGTCGCGTGGCCCGCACCCGCTCTCCGAGCCGGAGACGAAGGCCTTCGCCGACCTGGGCGAGCAGCTGCGGCCCCTCGCCCTGCTGAACCTGCACTCGACGGGCCAGATCCTCACGCACCCGTGGTCGTCGAAGGAGGAGCCGCCGGAGGACGTGGACGGGTTCCGGGCCATGGCCGAGGCGTTCATCGGCGCGCAGCGCCACCACCGCTACCGCTGGAAGCAGGGCCGGGCCTGGTACCCGATCGTCGGCTCGTCGAACGACCACTTCTACGAGACGTACCGCACCCTGGCGATGACCGTGGAGACGTCGCTGCCGATGCGCACGCCCCGCGAGGACCGTCGCACGGCCCGCTGGATGTTCTGGTGGGCCAACCCCGTCGACCTCGCCCACCACGTCGACAACGATGCGCCCGGCTGCTGGGCCGCGCTCGCCGCGGCCCTCGATCACCGGGACGTCCCGGTCGTGCCCGGCACGACGGGCGGCTGATCGCCGTGCACGTCGACGAGATCCCCACCCCTGCGCTGGTGGTCGACCTGGCCGCCCTGGACGCCAACATCGCCCGCATGGCCGCGGCGTGGCCCGGCGACCGGCTGCGCCCGCACGTGAAGGCGTTCAAGTCGACGGCGCTGGCCTCGCGGCTCGCCGAGGCCGGGCACCGCTCGTTCTGCTGCGCCACCCTCCGCGAGGTGGCCGGCATGGCGGCCGCCGGCCTCGGCGACGACCTCCTCCTCGCCAACGAGGTCGTGCACGTCGACCGGCTCCGGGCCGTGGTCGACGGCGCGCCCGACGCCCGCATCACCGTGGCCGTGGACTCCGCCGAGACGATCGAGGTGGCGGCCGCCGCCGGCGTCCGCGAGGTGCTCGTCGACGTCGACGTCGGCATGCCGCGCTGCGGGTGCGCGCCCGACGACGCCGGCCGCCTGGCCGAGCTCGCCCGCAGCCACGGCCTCGCCGTGCGCGGGGTCATGGGCTACGAGGGCCACCTCATGGCCGAAGCCGACGACCGGGCCGGGCGCACCGAGGCGGCCATGGCCCTGCTCCTCGGCGCGCACGCCGAGGTGGGCGGCGACGTCGTGTCGGGCGGCGGCACCGGCACGTGGGAGGCCAACCGCTGGGTCACCGAGCTCCAGGCCGGCAGCTACACGCTGATGGACACCCACTACGAGGCGGCCGGCGTGGGCTTCGAGCTCGCCCTGGCCCTGCACCTGACGGTGATCTCGGTCGAGCGGGACGCCCGGTGGGCCACCGCCGACGGTGGCCTCAAGGCCCTGGGCATGGACCACGGCGACCCCCGCATCGACGGTGCGTCGGTCTGGTACTGCTCCGACGAGCACACGACGTTCTCGGTGCGCGACGGCGGCGAGCGCCCACGGGTCGGCGATCGCGCCATCGCCCGCCCCGCCCACGTCGACCCGACCATCGCCTACCACGAGGCGCTGTGGGTCGTGGCCGGCGACGAGGTCGTCGACCGCTGGCCCGTCGACCTGCGCGGCTGGTGACCCCGGCCCTGCCCGTCGGCGCCGGCCGCAGCCGGTGAGGTCAGAAGTCGACCGTGGCGGTGCACTTCTGACCCCGAGGGCCCCGACCGGCGTCGGCGGCCGGAGGCGAGGTCAGAAGTCGACAGTGGCGGCGCAGTCCTGACCTCGGGTGCGGGCATCCCTTGGGGGCGGTACCGCCTCGTTGGCTAACGTCGTCGACGGAGGGCTGCCAGAGCGGACGAATGGGACGGTCTCGAAAACCGTTGTGGCTGCAAGGTCACCGTGGGTTCAAATCCCACGCCCTCCGCCACCAACGACGACGGTCCGGGCCCTCGGGGCCCGGACCGTTGCGCGTGTGCGGTGCTCGGATGCGGCGGACCTCAGCCGGCGACGGGGGAGGCGGTGCCGCCGGGGGTGTGGGCGCCGAAGCGGGCGACCTCACGGTCGAGGTCGAGCGGCATCGGGCGGATGCCGGTGGGCGTGGCGGCGTCGCCGAGCAGGGCGACCGGCACGACCCAGCAGACCTCGAACTCGAGCCCGTCGGGGTCCTTGGCGTAGAGGCTCTTCGACGCGGTGTGGTCGGACGCACCGGCCAGCGCACCGGCCTCCCGGAGCGCGGCCTCCACCTCCACCAGCTCGGCGAGCGTGCGGACCTCCCAGGCCAGGTGGTAGAGCCCGACGGTCGACCGGCCGGCCTGCGAGGGCCCGGCGCCGGCGCCGATGGTGAAGAAGGCGATGTCGTGGTCGTTCGTGGACTCGGGCGCCCGCAGGAACGCACCGCCGGGGAACTCGGCGGCGGTGGTGAAGCCCAGCACGTCGCGGTAGAAGGCGGCGCTGCGCTCGGCGTCTCGCACGTAGAGCACGGCGTGGTTCAGGTTGGAGATGCCCATGGCGACCTCCTCGGGTCGTGGCCGACGAGCGGCCGTTCGGGGTGGGGTGGACCGCCGACGTGAGCGGGCGATCCACCGGCCCACCTACCCGCGGGGGCGGTGCGGGCAGGTGGACCGGAGGGGTGGGTCAGGCGGCCTGGAGGACGGCCTCGACCTCCAGCAGCACCTTGATCTTGTCGCCGACGACGACGCCGCCGCCGTCCATCGGGATGTCGAAGTCGACGTTGAACTCCTTGCGGGAGATCTCCGTCTCGGCCGAGAAGCCGGCGCGGGTGCCGCCCCAGGGGTCGGGGTGGACGCCGTTGAACTCGAGGTCGAGCTCGACGCCCTTGGTGACGCCCTTGACGGTCAGGTCGCCGAGGACCTTGAAGTCGCTGCCCGAGGGCGTGACCGACGTGGAGCGGAAGACCAGCTTGGGGTGGTTCTCCACCTCGAAGAAGTCGGCCGACCGCAGGTGGCCGTCCCGCTGCGGATCACGGGTGTTGATGGAGTCGAGGTCGACCTCGGCCGTCACCGACGACTCCAGCGGGTCCTCGGCGATGGTGATGGTTCCCTCGAAGCGCTCGAAGTTGCCCTTCACCTTCGACACCATGACGTGTCGGACGCTGAAGGCGACCTCGGAGTGGGACGGGTCGATGGTCCAGGTGCCGGCGGGGATCTGCACGTTGCTCATTGGGGGAACTCCTGGTTCGGTGAAACTTGGATGGTTGAACTGACAACCACTCTACCTCCCATCGTTGAAATGTCAACCACCCGAGCCGAGGCGGTAGGGTGGTGGCCATGAGCGAGCAGGGTTCTCCGGGCGAACCGCAGTGGTTGAGCGACGAGGAGCAGGTGGCGTGGCGCCACTTCATCCGGGGCACGCGGCAGCTCCTCGACCGCCTGGAGCGGGACCTCAAGTGCCACGGCCTGGCCCACGACGACTACGGGCTCCTCGTCGCCCTCTCCGAGGCGCCCGACCACCAGCTGCGCATGGCCGAGCTGGCCGAGCAGGCCGTCGAGTCCCGGAGCCGCCTCTCGCACCACGTCGGGCGGCTCGAGTCCAAGGGCCTGGTGCGGCGAGAGGCGTGCGGCGACGATCGCCGCGGGTCCTTCGCCGTGCTCACCGAGGCCGGCGAGGCGCTGATGCGAGAGACGGCGCCGCACCACGTCGCCGGCGTCCGGGCCTACTTCCTCGACCACGTGAAGGCCGAGGAGCTCGACGCGATCACGGCCGCCTTCGGGCGCATCGAGGCCAACTTCGACCCCGACGCCTGCCAGGGCCACTGACCCACCTCACCTGAACGGGCCCGCCCGGGCCTAGCGTGACCCGGTCATGGATGCGCAGCTGTACCGGATGATGAGCACCGACGCCTCGGCCACCAAGGGCGTCTCGTTGACGCCTGGCCTGGTCAAGCGGGTGTGGACCTTCGCCCACGGCTACCGCAACCGCGTCTTCGCCTTCCTGGGCGTCGTGGTCGTCGCCTCGTTCCTCGGGCTGGTGCCGCCGCTGGTGATCAAGGCGATCATCGACCGGGCGGTGCCTCGCGAGGACACCGGCCTGGTCACCGTCCTCGCCCTCGTGATGGTGGCGGTTGCCTTCGTGAACGCCGCCTTGTCGATGGTCGAGCGGTGGCTGTCGTCGACCATCGGCGAGGGGTTGATCTACGACCTCCGCTCGGCGTTGTTCGACCACGTCCAGCGCCAGCCGATCTCGTTCTTCACCCGCACCCAGACCGGCGCCCTCGTCAGCCGCATGAACAACGACGTGATCGGCGCCCAGCGGGCCGTCACGGGCACGCTCGGGACCGTCGTGTCGAACATCGTCACGCTCGTGACGACGCTGACCGCGATGGCGGTGCTGGAGTGGCGCCTCACCGGGCTCTCGCTGCTGCTGCTGCCGGTCTTCCTGCTGCCCGCCAAGCGCGTGGGCAAGCGCCTGGCCGGCATCACCCGCGAGGGCTTCGACCTGAACGCGTCGATGAACGCCACCATGACCGAGCGCTTCGGCGTGTCGGGTGCGCTGCTCGTGAAGCTCTTCGGCCGTCACGACGCCGAGCGCGACGGCTTCTCGGACCGGGCGTCGCGCGTGCGCGACATCGGGGTGCGCAGCGCCATGTACAGCCGCACCTTCGTGGTCGCCCTCACCATGGTGGGCGCTGTCGGCACCGCGGTGATCTACCTGATCGGCGGCCGGCTGGTGATCTCCGGCGGCATCACGACCGGCACCCTCGTGGCCCTCGGCGTCTTCGTGGCCCAGATCTACTCGCCGCTCACCAGCCTCACCAACGCCCGCGTCGACCTCATGACGGCGTTCGTGTCCTTCGACCGCGTGTTCGAGGTGCTCGACGCGCCCAACCCGATCACCGACAAGCCCGACGCCGTCGAGCTCCGCAACCCGAACGGTCGCATCGACTTCGACTCGGTCACGTTCGCGTACCCGTCGGGCGCCGAGGCCTCGGTGGCGTCGCTCGAGAGCGCCGCCCAGCACCTGGCGCCCGACACCGGCAGCGGCCCGGTCCTGCACGACCTCACCGCCAGCATCCTGCCCGGCGAGCTGGTGGCGATCGTCGGCCCGTCCGGCGCCGGCAAGACCACCCTCACCCAGCTCGTGCCCCGCCTCTACGACGTCACCGCCGGCACCGTCCGCATCGACGGCCACGACGTCCGCGACCTGACCCAGGCCTCCCTCCGGTCCGCCATCGGCGTGGTGAGCCAGGACCCGCACCTGTTCCACGAGACGGTCGCCGAGAACCTCCGCTACGCCAAGCCCGACGCCACGCAGGCGGAGATGGAGGCGGCCACGAGGGCGGCGCGCATCCACGACGTCATCGCGGCCATGCCCGACGGCTACGGCACGGTGGTGGGCGAGCGGGGCCACCGGCTCTCCGGCGGCGAGCAGCAGCGCCTGGCCATCGCCCGCATGCTCCTCAAGGACCCGGCGATCGTCATCCTCGACGAGGCCACGTCGAACCTCGACAGCGAGAACGAGGCGGCGGTGCAGGCCGCGCTGGCCCACGCCCTCCACGGGCGCACCTCGCTGGTGATCGCCCACCGGCTCTCGACCATCACCGACGCCGACCGGATCCTCGTGCTGGACCACGGCCGGCTGGTGGAGCAGGGCCGCCACGAGGACCTCCTCGACGCCGGCGGCCTCTACGCCGACCTCTACCGCACGCTGGTGCGCGCCGAGCGCTGACCGCGCCCCGCGACCGCCACGCACCTCGGAGGCCCCGGGGTGGGGGCGGCGGACTTGGCGGTAGGGTCCGCACAGCAAGCGCTGTCGCAACGCCCCGAAAGGACCCCCACCCATGGCCATCGAGCTGCCGCCGCTCCCCTTCGCCGAGGACGCCCTGGAGTCGAAGGGGCTCTCCAAGGAGACCCTCGAGTACCACCACGGCAAGCACCACGCCACGTACGTGAAGACCCTCAACGGCCTGATCGAGGGGACCGACCTCCAGGACGCGTCGCTCGAGGAGATCATCCTCGCCGCCGACCCCGGGCCGCTCTTCAACAACTCCGGCCAGGTGTGGAACCACAACTTCTACTGGAACTGCCTCTCGCCCACCGGCGGCGGCACCCCGTCCGGTGAGCTCGGCGACGCCATCAACTCGGCGTTCGGCTCGTACGACACGTTCTCCGAGGAGTTCACCGAGGCGGCCAAGACCACGTTCGGCTCGGGCTGGACCTGGCTGGTCGACGACGGCGGCCTGAAGATCCAGAAGACCAGCAACGCCGACCTGCCGCTCAAGCACGGCGTGAAGGCGCTCCTCACGATCGACGTCTGGGAGCACGCCTACTACATCGACTACCGCAACGCCCGGCCCGACTACATCGGCAACTTCCTCCAGAACCTCGTGAACTGGGACTTCGTCGCGCAGAACCACAGCGCCAGCTGACCTCGGCCGCCGCGGCAGGCACCCCGCCCGCCACCCGGCCGCCGGCCCACGCTCGAACGAGGGCCGCACCACCCGGTGCGGCCCTCGGCGCGCCCGGGCCGAGGCGGTACCGTCCGAGCCCGTGGTCGAGGCGTCGTTGTTCGGGGACGAGGAGGTCGGTGGCCCGCCGACGCTCACCGTCGGCGAGCTGGCGGCCCGCATCGCCCGGCTCACCGCCAGCGCCTTCCCCGGCGACCTGTGGGTGGAGGGGCAGATCCGCAACCTGTCGCGCTCGGCCAACGGCCACGCCTACTTCGACCTGGCCGAGCCGGCGCCGGCCGGCGAAGCGCCACGGGCCCAGGTCGCGGTGACGCTGCTGGCGCCGGAGCGGGCCCACGTGAACCGCCAGCTCACGCGCGCCGGCGGGGCCGTGCGCATGGAGGACGGCATCGAGGTCCGGATCCAGGGCCGCCTCCGCTGGTACGCGCCCCGGGGCACGCTGCAGCTGCGCATGCACGGGATCGACCCGGCGTTCACGCTCGGCCGCCTCCAGGCCGACCGCGACCGCACGCTCGCCGCGCTGGCGGCCGACGGGCTGCTCGACGCGAACGGCGCCCGGCCGATGCCGCTGGTGCCGCTGCGCATCGGGCTGCTGACGAGCCGGGGCAGCGCCGCCCACGCCGACGTCCTGGCCGAGCTGTCGTCCAGCGGCATCGGGTTCACGGTGCGGTCCGTCGACGCCCGGACGCAGGGCGCGGACTGCGGGCCCTCGGTCGCCAGGGGGCTGGCCCGCCTGGCCGCCGAGAAGGTCGACCTCGTCCTGCTCGTGCGGGGCGGTGGCGCCCGCACCGACCTGGCCGGGTTCGACTCGGAGCTCGTCGCCCGCGCCATCGCCGCCATGCCGGTGCCGGTGGTGACCGGCATCGGCCACGAGGTCGACCGGTCGATCGCCGACGAGGTGGCCCACGGCGCCCACAAGACCCCCACGGCAGCCGCGGCGGCGGTCGTCACCCGGGTCGAGGCGTTCCTCGCCGGCGTGGACGACCGGTGGGCGGCCGCTCGTCGCGCCGCCCTGGCGTCGGCCTCGGTGGCCGATGCCCGCCTCGACCGACGGGCCCAGCGGGTCGGCCGGGCCGCGACGCGCACCCTCGCCCGGCGGGTGGACCGCCTGGACGCCGCCGCGGCCCGCACGGCGAGGGGCGCCGGGCGCGTGCTCGACCGCGCCGATGCCCGCCTCGACGACGCCGCCGCGTCCAGCGCGTCCCGTGCGACGCGTGGCCTCGGTCGGGCGACGCGTGCGGTGGACGGCATCGAGGCCCGCCTGCGGGGCCACGATCCCCAGCACGCGCTGGCGCGCGGGTGGACGATCACCACCACCGACGACGGCCGGCCGGTGCGATCGGTCGCCGACCTCGCGCCGGGCACAGGCCTCCGCACCCGCTTCGCCGACGGCACCGCGACCAGCACGGTCACCGATGTGGCCGCCGACGACCCACCCGACCGCACCACCGAGGAGCACCCATGAGCGAGACCCGACCCGTCGCCGAGCTGGGCTACGCCGACGCGCTCGCCGAGCTGGAGGCCATCCTCGACCGCCTGGAGCACGACGAGCCCGACGTCGACCGGGTGGCGGCCGACGTCGCCCGCGCCGCCGAGCTCGTCGGCCACTGCCGGGGCCGCATCGCCGCCGCCCGCCTCAAGGTCGAGGAGGTGGTCGGCGACCTGGCGCCCGAGCCGTCCCCCGACCTCGACGACGTCTGATCGACGCAGGGTCCCGGGCCGCTCGCTGCGTCCCGCGGGTCAGTCCGACGGCTCGTCGCAGCGGGCGTCGAGCGCCACGTCGACGGCGGCGCCGGCGATGACCGGGGGGACGCCCTGGGCGTCGACCGCCTCGACCCGGCCCTCGACCTGGATCCGGCTGCCGCGCAGGGCCGCCCGGGTGATGCGCCCCGGCGCCCGGCCCTGCTCGCCCCGCCGCTCCCACGACTCGGCGCCGAAGCCGGCGAGCTCGCTGCCGGCGTCGCCGACGGTCAGCCCGGTCGAGGCCGGCACGCCGGTCTCGGCGTCGTCCTCGAGCCCCACCACCGCCTGCACCACGGAGCCGCCGGTCGACCGGCCGACGAGGAACAGCGTCGTCCCGTCCAGGCCGCAGCTGTCGAGCTCGTAGGTCGTGGTGCGGCCGTCGACGGTGACGCGTGCGGTGCGGTCCTCGAACTCCTCGCTGCCGCACCCGCAGACCGTCGCCGCCACGACGAGCAGGCCCGCCCAGCCGAGTCGGTGGCGGAGATACGAGCGGGTGGCGGGCACGCCACGAGCCTACGGAGACCGACCCGCGGCTCGGCCGCCGGCCACCGTCGTCACGACCGGCCGAGGGACCGCCAGTAGTGTCGCCCGGATGCTGACCTTGGTGACGGGTGGAGCCGGGTTCATCGGATCGAACCTGGCCGACGCGCTCCTGGAGCGAGGCCACGAGGTCCGCATCCTCGACGACCTCTCCACCGGCCGGGCCGAGAACCTGCCGGGCGACGCCACGTTCTTCGAGGGGACGATCACCGACGTCGAGCTGCTCGACCAGGCGGTGGACGGCGCCGAGGTCGTGTTCCACCAGGCGGCCCTCGGCTCGGTGGCCCGGTCGGTGCAGGCCCCGCTGATGTCCGACGAGGTCAACACCCACGGCACGCTGGCCGTCCTCGACGCCGCCCACCGCCACGGCGTCCGCCGCGTGGTGCAGGCGTCGTCGAGCAGCATCTACGGCGGTGCGGACCAGCGGCCCACGCCGGAGTCGGCGCCGCTCGTCCCCCGCTCCCCGTACGCCGTCACGAAGATGGTCGGCGAGCACTACGCCCGGGTCTACGCCGAGCTCTTCGGCCTGGAGACCGTGGCCCTGCGCTACTTCAACGTCTACGGCCCCCGCCAGCGGCCCGACTCGGAGTACGCCGCCGTGATCCCACGGTTCATCGCCGACCTTCGAGCCGGCCGCCCGCCCGAGGTCCACGGTGACGGCGGCCAGAGCCGCGACTTCGCGTTCATCGACGACGTGGTGGCCGCCAACCTGGCGGCGGCCGAGGCCCCGGCGGCGGCGGTCTCGGGGAAGGCCTTCAACATCGCCGGCGGCAGCGAGCGCTCGCTCCTCGAGATGCTCGACATCTTGCGCGAGGTGCTGGGCGTCGACACGCCGGCGGTGCACGTCGACCCCCGCGCCGGCGATGTCCGCCACAGCTCGGCCGACCTCTCGGCGGCGGCCGCCGCCTTCGGGTACCGACCGGCGGTCGACTTCCGCGAGGGGCTGACCCGCACGGTCGACCACGTCTCGGCGGCAGAAGCGGATGGGGTGGCGGCAGCAGGTCCCTCGTAGGGTCGGTGCATGGCTGGCCGCTCGCCGACCCCCCGGACCGACCGCCTCCCGGCCGACCTGGCGGCGATCGCGGCCCGGGTCGAGGCCAGGGTCGCCACCCTGCTGGACCACGAGCGCCGCCGCTGGGCCGAGCTCGATCCCGTCCTGGCCGAGCCGGTCGACGCCCTCGCCGACCTGGTGCTCGCCGGCGGCAAGCGCCTCCGCCCGGCGTTCTGCCACTGGGGCTTCGTCGCGTGCGGCGGCGACCCGGAGGCCCCCGAGGTGGTCGAGGCGGGTGCCGCCTTCGAGCTGCTCCAGGGCTTCGCGCTGATCCACGACGACGTGATGGACGGCTCCGCCGTCCGCCGGGGGGCGCCCGCCGTGCACCGGGCCTTCGTCGACCGCCACCGGCGAGCGGGCTGGGCGGGTGAGGACCGGCGCTTCGGCGAGGGCGCCGCCATCCTGATCGGCGACCTGGCCATCGTCTACGCCGACCGCCTGCTGCCCGACGCCGGGCCCGAGCTGGCGGCGCTCTGGGACGAGCTGCGCATCGAGCTCAACATCGGGCAGTACCTCGACCTGGTCGGCACCGTGACCGGCCGGTCGGATCGGCCCAACGCCCGGCGCATCGCCCGCTACAAGTCCGGCAAGTACACGATCGAGCGGCCGCTCCACGTCGGCGCCCTCCTCGCCGGCCGCCCGGACCGGGTCGAGCCGTTGAGCCGCTACGGCGACCCGCTCGGCCAGGCGTTCCAGCTGCGCGACGACGTGCTCGGCGTGTTCGGCGACGCCGCCCGCACGGGCAAGCCGGTCGGCGACGACCTGCGCGAGGGGAAGCCGACGCTCCTCCTGGCCGTGGCCCACGACCACGCCGACGCCGGGCAGCGGCGGCTCCTCGCGACCGTCGGCGACCCGGCGCTCGACGACGACGCCGTCGCCGCGCTGCAGGAGGTGCTGGTCGACACCGGCGCCGTCCGCGAGGTGGAGGCGGAGATCGCCGCCCTCGCGGCAGAGGCCACCGACGGGCTCACGACGCTCTCGGTGCCACCGATGGCCGAGGTCGCCCTGCGCGACCTGGCCGAGTTCGTGGTGGCCCGCGACGCCTGATCGCCGTCGGGGCACCGAGGCGCGACGCTTGCCCGAACCGAGTCAGCCGGGGGTCGTGCGGACCGCCGCGGCGTAGCGCCCGAGCGCCTCGGGCAACCCCTCGGCCACCACGCCCTGCGCGTCGACCACGGCGGCGAGCCACGGCGGGTGCACCACGGCGGCGACGGCCACCGGAACCTCGAGGCCGGAGAACTGCACGGCCTGGCGCACGAAGGTGGTGGCGTAGTCGCCGGGGCGGACGTCGCGCGCCAGCTCGATCAGGGCGAAGGGGTCGGGGGTGGCGCCGCCGTCGATCTCCGCCGGCGGGCGCAGCGACACCGGCGAGTGCGGGCTCGGCCCACCGCCGGCGATCCCCGGGCCGTCGGTGAGGATCGCGCCGGCCACCGAGCGGGGCCGGGCGCCTGCGATGAGCAGCGCGATGTAGGCGCCGAGCCCGCGTCCGACCACGGTGGCCTCGCCGAGGTGGGCGAGGGCGTGGTCGGCGTCGGCCATGAGGATCTCGGCGGTGTAGCCGCCGCCGGCCGGGGAGCTGGAAGCTCCGTGGCCCGTGAAGTCGAGGCCCCAGACCGGCCCGGGCCAGGCCGCCAGGTGGCGGGGCACGGCGTCGGGGGTGCGCTCGCCGAGGCCGTGGAGGCACAGGAGCGCCCGGCCGTCGCCGTCGCGCAGCTGGTGCAGGGCGAGCTCGACACCGACGTGGGTGATCCGGACCGTGCGCCGGCCGGCCGTCGCCGCGCTCATGCGAGCAGGTCGAGGATCAGGTCGGCGATGACGGCGGGCTTCTCGATGTGCACGAAGTGGCCGACGCCGTCGAGCGGCACGAACCGGCCGCCGGCGGGCAGCTTCGGGTAGACGTCCTCGGGCCGGGTGCCCCAGCCCATGTGCTCGAGCTCGAGGCCGAGCACGCAGAGCACCGGCATGCCGAGCGCCGGCAGCCGGGCCATCGACCACTCGGGCCGCCATGGGCCGAACCCGCCCATCCGCATGGCGGGGTCGATCTTCCAGCGCCACCCGTCGGGCTGCTCGAAGGCCCCGATCGGCACGAGGTAGCGAAGCCACTCGAGCTCGAGCCGCGGGTTCATGCGGGCCCGGCGCTCGGCCAGCTCCTCGATGGTGCCGGGGCGGCGCACCTTGTCGATGGCGCCGCGCCGGTGGTCGAGCCACGAGGCGAGCTCGCCGTCGAGCATCCGCGTGCGGTGGTGGTCGGGGACGTCGGGCCACGAGCGGGCCGACGGCAGGCCATCGAGGTTCACGAGGTGGGAGACCCGGTGCGGCTGGGCGTCGGCCAGCTGCAGCATCAGGGCGCCGCCCTTGGAGTGACCAACCACGGGGAGCGACCGGGCGCCCGTGGAGCCCAGCACCGCCAGGGCGTCGCGGAGGTCCGCCTCCCACGAGTAGAGGTGGCCCTTCGAGGAGTCGCCGTGGCCGCGGTGGTCCCAGCTCACCACCCGGTAGCCGGCGTCGGCGACCCGGGGCGCCAGGGTGTCGAACGTCCCGGCGAAGTCGAAGCCGCCGTGGGCGAACAGCACCGGCGGGGCCGACTCGTCGCCCCACTCCCACACGGCGAGCCGGACGCCGTCGCTGTCGACCACGCGATGCCGGTCGGGGCGCCGGGCACCCGGGTACGACGGTGCCCCGACCTGGGATCGGGTGGGCGCCGGCGGTGGGGCGGTGTCGACGAGGGAGGCCACGGCGAGCACGCTACCCGCCCGACTTGACCCGCCGGTCAAGTACCGCCGGGGGAGGTCGGCAACCGGCGCCGCGGAGGCACCGAGCCCTACAGTGGTCCGGTCGTGACCAGGCCGCACCTCAACGTCGAACCTGCGGAGGTCGAACCCGACGGGCGCGGGTCGGCGATGTCCCCCGCCACGCGCCGCGCCGCGCTCCTGCGTCGCTTCCGACTCGCCGGGAGCAACGTCCGCGGCGGCGGGCACCGCCACCTGATGACCGGCTCCAGCGTCCTGGTGATCGGCGCCGCGGTCCAGGGCCTCGGCGGGATGGCGTTCTCGCTCGTGGTCGCCCAGTGGGACACCAAGGCGAACTTCGGCGACGCCTCGGCGTTGTTCACATCGGTCCTCTTCGTCACCTACCTGGCCGGGCTCGGGCTACCGGTGGCGCTGGCCCGCTACGCCGCCGACCGCTCGGTCGGCAGCCACGTCGTGTTCGCCTGGGGGATGGTCGCCACGGCCATCGGGTCGGTGGTCGCCGCCGCGCTCTACCTGGGCCTCGTGCACCCGAAGGCGGCCCACGTCCTGTGGGACTGGAACCCCGTCGGCGGCTTCGTCCTCTTCGCCGCGGTCGTCATGGGGTCTGCGTTCTCGCTCATCGTCGACGTCCGCGCCATGACCATGCGCCGGTGGAACGTCGTCCTGCTCCGCATCGCCATCGTCGGCGTGGCCAAGGTGGCCCTGCTGCCCTTCGGCCAAGACTCGGTGCACCGCCCCCTGCTGCTGTTCCTCTACCTCGGCGGGCCCGTCGCGCTCTCGGGCTTCCTCGGCCTCGCCCTGGTGAACCGCATGACCGGCGGTCGCCATCAGTTCTCCCCCCGCCCGCCGACGGGTCGGGCCGCGGCCCGGTACTCGGTGATCAACTACCTCTCGACGCTCGCCTACCAGGCGCCCTACTTCGCCCTGCCGGTGATCGTGCTCGTCCACGTCGACAGCGCCACCAACTCGAGCTTCTACGTGGCGTGGGGCATCGTGGCCATCGCCTTCTACGTGCCGTCGGCCATCGGCCAGGCGCTGCTCGCCGAGGGCGGCAAGGACGGCGCCCACCTCCGGTCGCAGATGCGCCTGGCCATGGCCCTGGCCGTGGGGCTGATGGGCGCAGGCACGATCATCACGTTCCTGGGCAAGGGCGTGGTGGTGGCCGCCTACGGCGAGGACTACGAGGACGCCGCCCACATCCTCCCGGCGATGATGCTCGCCGGCATCCCGTGGGCGATGAGCTCGCTGTACCTCACCGAGGCCCGGGTGATGCACCGCCACGCGTCCACGGTGATCATCACCCTCAGCCTCACGCTGGCGATCGTGGTGCCGGCGCTGATCCTCGTCCCCCGCGACGGCCTCGACGGCGCCTCGGCCGCCTGGCTCGTCGGCAACCTCATCGCCGCCACCGTGGCGCTGGTGGTGACGGTGGTCGGCCGGCGGACCACGAGCGACCGCACCGCGGCCGCCGAGCTCGACCCCCTGCTGCCGACCGCCTGAGTCAGGCGCAGGAGTCGTCGACGGGGGCGTAGGTGGGCGCCACGTCGGCCGCCTGGAACTCCACCGTCCAGCGCGACACGTCGTCGGCCTGCACGAGCCCGCCGTCGATCAGCACCGACTTGTCGATCGGGTAGGCGTCGTTCTCAGCGTGGTACTGCTCGGTGGCGAGCTTCAGGGTGCGGAGGTCGGTCTCGCAGTTGCTGGTGGCGGTCTCCTCGCGGATGTTGCCCACCGACACCGTGATGACCGTGAGGAGGCCGGCGACGAACACCACGACGAGCACCAGCTCGGCGATGGTGACCCCGCGCGCCGAGCGGAGCCGGCCGGTCGTTGGTCTGGGGGTGTGCACGTGCCGGGCCTCCGCGCCGCCGCCCCGCTCGGGTGCCGGCGCGCTGCGAGCGTAGGGCACGTGCCTGCGCCCGCCGTCGTCAGCGGCCGGCCACCGCCGGCGCGGGCTGGCCGATCATCCGGGCCAGGTCGTCGGGGTTCTTGGCCCGGCGCAGGGCCTGCTCGGGCGCCACCACGCCCCGGCGCACGAGGTCGGCGAGCGACTCGTCCATCGACTGCATGCCCACCCGCTTGCCGGAGGCCATGGCGTTGTGGATCTGGTGGACCTTGCCGTCGCGGATGAGGGAGCGAATCGCGGTGTTGGCGATCATCACCTCGCAGGCGACCGCCCGGCTGCGGCCGTCGGCCGTGGGCAGCAGCTGCTGGGTCGACACCCCGACCAGCGAGTTGGCGAGCTGGATCCGCACCTGGCCCTGCTGGTCGCCGGGGAACACGTCGATGATGCGGTCGACGGTCTGGGCCGCGTCCTGGGTGTGGAGCGTGCCGAACACGAGGTGGCCGGTCTCGGCGGCGGTGATGGCCGTCGAGATGGTCTCCAGGTCGCGCATCTCGCCGACGAGGATGACGTCGGGGTCCTGACGCATGGCCTGGGTGAGGGCGGTGCTGAAGCCGCCGGTGTCCTCGCCGACCTCGCGCTGGTTCACGAGGGCGACCTTGGACCGGTGCACGAACTCCACCGGGTCCTCGATGGTCATGATGTGGCACTGGCGGGTGTTGTTGACGATGTCGACGAGCGACGCCAGCGTCGTCGACTTGCCCGAGCCGGTCGGGCCGGTCACCAGCACGAGGCCGCGGGGGAGGTCGGCGAAGGTGCGGACGACGTCGGGGACGCCGAGCTGCTCGAAGGCCACGACCTCGAACGGGATGACGCGGAAGGCGGCGCCCACCGCGTTGCGCTGCACGAACACGTTGACGCGGAACCGGACCCTCGAGCCCATGGCGTGGGAGGTGTCGAGCTCCGACGTCTCCTCGAAGCGCTGCTGCTGGCGCACGGAGAGGATCGAGTAGACCAGCTCGCGGACGCGGGTGGCCGGCAGCACCGGCTCGTCGGGCATCCGCACCAGCTCGCCCACCAGGCGCACGAACGGCGGCTGGCCGGCGGCGAGGTGCAGGTCCGAGCCGCCCAGCTGGATCACCTTGTCGAACAGGCGGTACAGCGCGTCCTGGGGCGAGGCGGTCGTGGCCGGCTGCACCGCCGTCGGTGCTCCGTCGCGCCGGTCGTAGACCGAGGCGATCGCCTGGTCGAGCTCGCTGGCCTCGGCGGTGCCGACCACCAGGCCGTGGGTGCCGCTGGCGGCGATGGCCTCGCTGACGCTGCGGATGGCGTCGGGGTGGATGGGCGTGGCGAAGGCGACGACCACGTCGTCGCCCTGGAACCGCACGGCGAGAGCACGGCACGAGCGGGCCACGTCCTCGGGCAGCACGGCGGATGCGTCCGGGTGGATGACATCGGTCGTGAAGTCGACGAACGTGGCGCCGAGGGCGGCGGCCCACCCGACGGCCATGTCCTTGGCGTTGACCCCGGCCTCGCGCTCGATGACCGCCGGGAAGGGCTCGCCCGTGTGGGCGGCGTGGTCGAGCGCGGCCTCCACCGAATCCCGCGAGACGACGTGCCGGTCGACGAGCGCCTCGCCGAAACGGCGGGCCTGGCTGGTGAGCATGCGTTCCCCCTCGGTCCGCTGGCCGTGGCTCCCCCACCGGCCGAACGCCGAATGGTAGACGACCGGACCTCCCAGGCGGCCGGCGTGGGAGGATGCGTGGATGCCAATCTCAACTGTTGCCATCGAGCCCATCGAGGCCCTGGTGCAGCAGCTCTGGGATCGGGGGGGAACCGACATCCACCTCACCGCGGGGAGCCCCCCGCAGTTCAGGGTCGATGGGGAGCTCCTGCCGGTCGAGGGCGCTGCACCACTGGCCCCCGACGACACCCGCCGCATCATCGAGGCGATGCTCCCGCCGGAGATGTGGGCCCGCCTGCTCGACCAGCGAGAGGTCGACTTCTCGTTCTCGTGGCAGCGGTCGATCCGCTTCCGGGGGAACGCCTTCTTCCAGCACGGGACCGTCTCGCTCGCACTGCGAGCCATCCCGCACCAGATCCCGACCACGCAGGACCTCCTGCTGCCGCCGGCACTCGAGCAGCTCTGCACCCTCGGCCAGGGCCTCGTGCTCATCACCGGGCCCACCGGCTCCGGCAAGTCGACGACGCAGGCGGCGCTGATCGACTGGGTGAACCGCAACCTGGCTCGTCACGTCCTCACGCTCGAGGACCCGATCGAGTACGTGCACGAGCACAAGCGCTCGATCATCAGCCAGCGTGAGGTGGGGATCGACACGCACTCGTTCGCCCAGGGCCTGCGGGCTGCGCTGCGCGAGGACCCCGACGTCGTCCTCGTGGGCGAGATGCGCGACACCGAGAGCATCCAGACCACCCTCACCATCGCCGAGACAGGCCACCTCGTGTTCGCCACGCTGCACACGAACGACGCCTCCACTGCGCTCGACCGGATCATCGACGTCTTCCCGGCCGATCGGCAGGCGCAGATCCGCACCCAGCTGGCGGCCTCGCTGGCCGCGGTGGTGGCACAGCGGCTCGTCCCGCGCGTCGGCGGCGGCATGATCGCCGCCTTCGAGATCCTCCTCGCCAACGGCGCCACCCGGAGCCTCGTGCGCGAGGGCAAGACCCACCAGGTGCGCAACGTCATATCGCAGAGCGTGCGCGAGGGCATGCAGACCCTCGAGCAGTCCCTGTCGGTGCTCGTCGCCCACGGCATCGTCACCCACGACGACGCGGTGCAGCGAGCGCTCCTGCCCAACGAGATCCGGGTGCCCACCCCCGCCCAGGCGCCGGTCGGCTGACGACGCGGAGGAGCCCGGCTCGAGCGAGCCGGGCTCCTTCGTGGTCATGCCGTCCTCGGACGGCCATCCCTGGCGACTACGTCGGGCAGGTGCCCTGCGTGACCTTGCCGCTCGTCGAGTTGATCGTGTAGCTGCTGGCCACGAGCTCTGAGGCGTCGTTCAGGAGGCCCGAGGACTCGAGCGCCGCGAGGTTGGCCGGGTAGCTGCCCTCCTTGGCGTAGTACGCCTCGGCGGCGGTGGCGATGGTCCGCTTCTCGGTCTTGCAGGCCGACTCCTCGGAGTCGTTGGTGACGCCGCGGACCGAGAAGACGACGACAGCGCCGAGCACGCCGAGGATGACGACCACGACGAGCAGCTCGATGAGCGTGAAGCCCTTCGCGGTCAGGTTCTTCTCATGCCACTCTTCAGTGGACTTCAGGTGCTTGAGCACGTGGTTCCCCCCCAGGGATGGTTTGTCGAACGATCGCGGCCGGCCTGTGCCAGGAGATCGAGGCTGCGACCGTCTGTGCGCAGCGCCTCTGATCCTACGAACGCCTCGGAGCCCCGTCTGTAGGCCGATCGGACCAGCCGGTCCGCTCAGCCGACCTCGGTCACCGTGAACGTCAGAATCTTCGGGACGCGAGCCCACTCGCTCTTGGTCGGCCAGCCGTAGTCGACGTCGTAGCGAACCCGCGCCTGGCCGACGACCCGCGGCGCGGAGATGCCGGCGTTGTTCTTGCACGCGAGCGGATCCCGGGGTCCAGGCGCAGCGTTCTTCGAGCAGTAGACGGTGAAGGTGACGTCCCGCGCCGCCTGCTCGCCGTTGGCGACGGCGCCCGAGCCGGTGGTGCCGGGCGTCGCCGTGCAGCTCACCTCGAGGAACGAGCCGCTCGCCATGGGCGCGCTGACGGTGCCGCCGGCGTCGTCGTGCGCGACGTCGTACTTCATGTCGCAGCCGCTGCCGCTAGCGGTCCCCAGGGTCGGGGTCACCTTCACCCACTGGATCGCCGCGTCGAGCGCGCCATCGGCGGCGTAGCGCAGCGCCCGCTCCTGGCGGTAGTTGCGCGTGGAGGCGGTCTGCGTCTTGGCCATGCCGAACAGAGCGAGGACCACGACGAGGATCATGACCATGAAGGCCAGCACGAAGATGATGATGGCGCCGCCCTCGGAGGACCTGCCCGCCGGGCCCGACCGGGCGCGGACGCCCTGGCGCGCGTGGGAGAGCGTCAGCACGACGACCCCGTGCTCTGCGAGGACGTGCACGCCTTGCCGGCCGCTCCAGCCATGTACTCGGTGCCACCGGCGCCGCCGGAGTAGTAGGAGGGCACGGTCGATCCGGCCGGGCCGGCGCCGCCGTTGGAGCCGGCCGACGTCGAGTAGGTGATGAGCCCGAAGAGGATCGAGTCGCTGGTCCCGAGGCCACCGGCTCCACCTCGGCTCACGTCGCCGGGGGTTCCCCGAAGGCCCCCGTCTCCTCGTGCCCCGGCGGTGAGGGTCGAGGCCGTGGTCGTGATGGCCGCGCCGTTCGAGTAGAGGGCGACCGACCAGCCGCCCTGGCCGCCGGCGCCGGCACCACCGCCGCCACCGCCGGCCCCACCGCCGGCGCCCGCCGTGCTGCCGCCCGTGCTCTGCGTCTTGCCGTTGCCGCCGACGCCGCCGGCCCCGCCCCGTCCGCCGTTGCCGCCCTTGCCGCCGTTTCCGCCGTTGCCGGCGACCAGGGCGCTGGGGTGGGTGGTGCTCAGCGCGAACGTGCTCCCGTGCACGTACACGGCGAACGAGCTCCCGCCCGCCTTGCCGCCCGTCCCCTTGCCCCCCGGTGCGCCGCCCTGGCCGCCGGTGGCGCCCTGCCCACCCGCCGAGCCGGTGCCGAAGAGGCAGTCGCCGCGACCACCGCCGCCGCCGCTGCCGCCGCCGCCCGACCCGTAGGTGCCGGGCTGGCCGTCCATGCCGTCGCCGCCCACCCAGGTCGTCCCGACCGTCAGGGCAGTGCCGCTCGGCGTCCCCCCGCCGACGCCGCTGCTGCCGGGCAGCGGGTTCGCCGCCGTCCACGTGCCGCTGAGGCCGCTGCCCCCGCCGTCGCCGGGGTCCGTGGCGTCGGTCGTGCCGGTGCTGGTGCACGAGCGGCCGGTGCCCGGGTTGCCCCCCTCGCCGCCCTTCTGCCCGGAGCCGTTGCCGCCCTTGACGCCGGTATTGCCCTTCGAGCCGCCGGCACCGCCGGCGCCGGCGGCGCGGTCGCCGGCTCCCGTGCACGCGGCCGGTCGCGGGCCGATGTAGATGCCGTTCACGAACTCCGGCGGGAGGTCCCAGTTGTTGTTCGGGCTTGTGTTGGCCGACGCGCCCTGGCGACCGAGGCAGCCGGTGGTGCCGATGGCGCCGTCGGTGCCGGCGGCGCCGACGCCGCCGTTCTGGGCCGTGACCCGTGAGTTCTCGAGGACCACGTTCGCCCCGCCGACCACCCGGATCCCGTAGGCGCTCTTGTGCGTCGCCGACGTGTCGGCCGGCCCCGAGCCCACGAACAGCTGGCGGATCTGCAGCTTCGCCCCACCGCTCACGAGCACGCCGGTGCCGGCGGTGGTGGTCGGGGTGTTGCCGGTCACCTTGGTCATGCCTGCGCCGCTCGAGGTGGTGGGCCCGGCCCGCAGCCACGTCGTGGGGTTGAAGCCGCCCATCACGGTGTGGATCGTCGTTGCCGCGAGGCCGGTGGTGTTGAGGGTGCCGTAGTCCGTGGCGCTCGTGGCCACCAGCACGTTCGGCCGTCCCGGCCCGTCGGCGGTCTTGGCCACGGTGAGGCCGTCCAGGATGGTCTGCTTGGGCGAACCTGACGTCAGGCCCGTGCCGCCCGCGGCGGCGCCCTGCGAGACGAAGACCGAGAGCGCCGGCTTCCAGTCGACCCACAGGGGAAAGCCGTTCACCCCGCCGTACTGCTTCGCAGGACCGCTGACCGGCACCAGCTTGGTGAAGACCCGGTACTCCCCGCCGTACGTGAGGTCGGCCAGGCCGAGGGGGACGCTCCACGTCGCAGTGGTGGCGTCGTAGTGCGCGTCGACGAAGGCGTCGGTCGTGCTGTTGAAGTCGTAGTCGACGGTGGGGCCCGGGACCCGCCGCAGGTACTGGCCCGAGGTCAGCTGCTGCACCTTGAACTGCACGGTCAGGTCGGTGCTGCCGTCGAGGCCCGGGGCCAACGACAGCTGGCCACCCCACACGAGCTCGCTCTCCCCCTCGTTGCCCGTCGTGATGTCGATCTGCTTGTAGAGGGTGCCCGAGGAGCTGTACTGCTTGGCCACCTGGAGCGGGACCCCCGCGCCGAACACACGCCGCTGCGCCGTGACCGTGAAGCTGGTCTTGCCGGCGAACTTGATCGTGCACGAGTACTCGTCGCACGGGTTGGCGCCGGCACCGTTGAGCCCCTGCACCGCCGTGGCGGGCGTGCTCGTCTTGGTGCCGAACCCGTTGGCCACGACGGTCACGGTCCCGCCCGTCTTCTCGGCGCCCGCCGTGACGCCCTCGCATGCGCTGCGAACGAGCGCGACCGAGGTGCCGGTCCCTGTGATCCAGTAGGTGGCCCGGCGGGTCTTCGGGGCGCCGGCGCTGTCCACCGTGGTCGTGTTGAGGTTCACGAAGAGCACGTCGGACGGGTCGTAGCTGGCGGACTTGCACACGGCGGTCGTCGACATGGACGCGCCCGCGGCATCGACCGATGCGACGTCCTTGGAGAACCGTGAGGCGGCCTGGTCGCGGTTGGCCGACGCCGACAGCTCGTCGTTGATGGAGGCCGTGACCCGGAAGCTCGTGGCCAGCGAGAGGGAGAGCGGGACGATGATCACGCCGAGGACGGCCACCGACACGATGACCTCGAGGATGGTGAAACCATGCTCGGCGCGACGACGGGTGGGCGACAGGTGGTGCTTCAGCATGGCCCCAGGTCCGCGTTCGAGAAGTTCGGAGGACAGGTCGTGTTGCGCTTCGTGATGACGACGGTGTCGCGCACGCGGTGCGCTCGATCGCCCGTGTCGACCTTCACCGTGATCTGTTGGAGGCCGAGGTCGGTCGCCGCCGTGCACGTGGTGCCGAACTGCGGCTTCCTGAACGGACCGTCGACCACGTACCCGCTCAGGTGCTTCACGCCGGTGACCTCGACCGTGTAGCCGGTCGGGAGCGCCCCGGAGAACGTGCCGTAGGAGCTCGTCCCTGCGCACGGGACGTAGGTCGCACCGGTGACCGCGGCGGTGACGGGCTGCTTGATCTGTTCGGCGTACGACTGGAGCGCGACGCTCGATCGGGTCTTCTGGGTGTTGACGTCGGCGACCTTGATCAAGGTGAAAAGGCCACCGAGGAGCGAGACCACGACGAGCCCCATGAACACCACGGCGACCATGATCTCCACCAAGGTCTCACCCCGCTCGTCGCGATCCCCCGCCGGGACCGCTCGCGCGGTCCCGTGACCCAGCTGCACCGTCAGACCCCGTCTTCGCGGACACCCTGGAGCACGCCGTACATGGCCGAGATCAGGGCGACCGCCACGAACCCCACGACCAGCCCCATGAAGAGGATGACCGCCGGCTCGAAGAGGTCGGTGAGGCGCTTCAGCTTGTAGCCGAGCTCACGGGAGTAGAAGACGGCAGCGGACTCGATCTGCTGGTCGAGCGTGCCCGTCTCCTCGCCGACCCGGATCATCTGGATCGCGGCGGAGGGGAACAGCTCGGTCCGGGCTAGCGGCCCGGCGATGCCGTCGCCCTCGAGGATCTCGTCCCGAGCCGAGCGCAGGCCCTGCTCGAAGACCTTGTTGTTGGTGGACTCGATGGCGGCGTTCATCGCGTCGGGCAGGGGGACGCCGGCTCGCATCATGGCGGCGATGATCCGACAGAACCGCTCGATGGCGGTGAAGCGCACGATCTCCCCGATGACCGGCAGGGCGAGGAACGCCCGGTGTCGGGCCAGCCGGCCGCCGTCAGTCTTCCCGGAGGCGATGAAGCCCACCACCAGGACGACGACCGCCAGCAGGATCGCCCACCAGAACGTGCTGACGAAGTCGCTGAACCCCAGGAGCATTCGGGTCGGGAGCGGAAGGTCGGAGTTCAGCTCGTCGAAGAAGTCGACGAACTTGGGCAGCACGAACGCCACCATCACGATCATCGTGACGACGCTCATCACCATGACGACCGCCGGATAGGTGAGCGCCGACTTCACCCGCGACCGGGTCTCCATGTCGCGCTCGATGTACGTGGCCAGCTGATCGAGGACCGTGTCGAGCTGGCCGGTGAGCTCGGCCGAGCGAAGGATGCCGAGGTAGTACGGCGGGAACACCGAGGCGTGGGGCGACAGCGCCTCGGAGAAGGGCACGCCGCCCTCCAACTGCTCCCGCACCTCGCTCAGGATGCTCTTGAAGCGCTTGTTCGCCGTGCCGTCCTCGACGACGCGAACCGCATCGATGATCGGGATGCCGGTGCGCACGAACGCTGCGACCTGGCGGGAGAAGTGCATGACCTCCTGTCGCGGCACGCGCTCCGGGGAGATCTCGATCTGCGTCAGCGCCTTCTTCTCGCGGATCTTGACGACCCGGAGGTTCTGGCGCAGGAGGTCGTTCTCGGCCGAGCTCAAGCTCACGCCCTCGACCGCCGACTTGACCTGCTGACCGTCAGCGGTCAGCGCGGTGTACTTGAACACTGCCATCGCAGTTCCCCCCCGGGAGCGTCCGCCCTGCCCTGCGAGCAGTAGGCGTCAGAGAATGTAGATGGTGCGCATCACTTCGGCAATCGTGGTGGTGTCGTCGCCCACCAGGCGCAGGGCCTGGTCACGAAGGGGCACCATCCCCTGCTCGACCGCGAGGGCACGGATGTCCTCCACCGGGGCGTTGCGGACCACGAGCTGGCGCATCTCGTCGGTCACCCGCAGGACCTCGTACACGCCGATGCGCCCCGAGTACCCAGTGCCCGAGCAGACCGTGCAGCCGTGGCCCTTGAGGAACTCGTCCTTCGGCTTGCCGCCGGCGCGGTCGTAGAACGCCAGGTCCTCCGTGGTCGGCTCGTACGGCGCCAGGCACTCGGTGCAGCTGCGTCGGATGAGGCGCTGGCCGACCACCGCCAGCATCGACGACGCCAGCAGGAACGACTCGATGCCCATGTCGAGGAACCGGTGCAGCGCGCTGGTGGCATCGGTGGCGTGGATGGTCGAGAGCACGAAGTGGCCGGTGAGCGCAGCCTGGATGGCGATGCGGGCCGTCTCCACGTCGCGGATCTCGCCGACGAGGATGGCGTCGGGGTCCTGGCGGAGGATCGAGCGGAGGCCGGCGGCGAAGGTGACGCCGGCTTGCTCGTGGATGTTGATCTGGTTGATCGTCGGGAACGAGTACTCGACCGGGTCCTCGACGGTCATCACGTTGATCTCGTCGCTGTTGATGGCCATCAGCGACGCATAGAGCGTCGTGGTCTTGCCCGAGCCGGTGGGGCCGGCGCACACCACCATCCCGTAGGGCGAGCGGATGATGTCGCGGTAGATCGCTGCCGTGTCCTCCGGCATGCCGAGGGTGCCGACGTCGTACAGGGCGCGCGCCTTGTCGAGGATCCGCAGCACCGTCTTCTCGCCGTGGACGGTCGACGTGGTGCTCACCCGGATGTCGAGCTCGTTGCCGTCGATGACGGTCTCGATCTGCCCGTCCTGGGGTCGCCGCCGCTCGACGATGTTCATGTCCGCCATGATCTTGATGCGGCTCACGAGCGCCTGCGACATGGACTGCGGGAGCGACAGGACCTCGTGCAGCGCGCCGTCGACGCGGTTGCGCACCCGGACGCGCTCGCCCATGGGCTCGATGTGCACGTCGGAGGCCCGGTCGCGGACGGCCTGCGTGAGGATCTGCGAGACGACCTGCACGACCGGTGCGTTGGCGTCGACCTCGCTCGCTGCAGCCACGGGCGCAGCCCGCTCCGACACCCGCGCCTCGAACATGCGCACGGCGGTGCTGACGGTCGACGCGGCGCCATAGGCCCGGTCGATCGCCGCCTCCACGTCGGCCTCGCTGGCGAGCACCAGGTCGACCGGGCGACCCATCGCCCCGGTGAGCCGGTCAAGCAGGTCAGGCGTGGTGGGGTCGGCGATCGCCACCGCCACCCGCTCCTGGGTCAGCGTCAAGGGAACCGCGCGCAGCTCGCGCGCCAGGTCCTCGCTCAGCAGTGCGACGGCCCGGGGGTCGAAGGAGACGTCGTCGAGCGACGCCACCCGAAGCCCGTGGTCCTCGGCGACCTGGCGCAGGTCGGGCGCGATGGCCGGCCCGTCGAAGATGTCGTCGTCGGAGATGTCGACGGGGTTGCCCGACCGGGGCGCGACCAGGCCCGATGCGGTCCCCTTCTGCCGCCTCAGGGCCACCTGGGCCCCGTCCCGTCCAGCACGTGTGCGGACATCTCGCCTCCCCCTCGGTCTCCGGCCACCCGCCGGACGAGCACGAACGGCGCCGACCCTACCTCAGCCGCAGCGGGCGCCACCCGGCGGCGGACGGCCGGGCGACACGGCCTCCCGAGGCCCACGTCGTGCCCGGCCGACCACGCGGAACGCGAGGATGCCCCCATGGGGCCCGACGACCGCGAGCAACCGTTCGGGGTCCGGGCCGGTGCCAGGACCACCCAGCGGCGAGGTCGCATGAGCCCGGCGAAGCACGCCGCGATCGCCGAGCTCGGCCCGTCGTGGATGCTCGACCCGGCGACGCTCCTCGACGCCGGCGCTCGTGCTCGCGCCCTCCGCCGGTCGGCCGAGCTGCTCCTCGACATCGGCGGCGGCACCGGCGAGGCCACCCGGGCGTGGGCGGCGGCCAACCCCGACTGCGACGTCGTGGCGCTCGAGC
>DATAGR010000635.1:0-2165 GCA_036263575.1 Aquihabitans sp.
GCTACGGCCTGGTCCTCGGCGACCGGCTCGTCCCCACGCTGGTCCGGCCCGTCAGCCACCTGCTCATCGACCCGCACGGGCCGCTGTGCCCGCTCGGCCACCGCGGCTGCCTGACCGCCTACGCCACCTCGGGATCGATGAGCGCCGCCGTGACCCAGGGGCACGGTCGCCCGGTGTCCTGCGACGAGGTCCTCACGCTGGCCGAGGACGGCGATCCGCTCGCCCGGCGGGTGGTCGACGAGGCCGCGCACGCCCTCGGCCGCGCTGCGGCGGCCATCACCTGCCTGACCGGGGTCGACCGGATCGTCCTGTCCGGCGAGTCGGTGCGGCTCGCCGAGATCGGCGCGGAGGCGCTGGACGCGGGCTTCGTCGAGTACGCGCCGCCGGGGACGGGCCACCCCGACCCGGTCGTCCGCCCGATCGACTCCGGGGACTGGGCCCGCGGCGCGGCCGTCGTCGCGATCCAGGAGGCGTTCCCGGAGGTTCACCGCCGGGTCGCTTGACGACCAGTTTTCGCGATGAAACATTCGGCCCGGCTGCAGGACGCCTGCAGAGCGGGGCTCACCGTGGAGTCGAGGGGTTCGTCATGCGCATCAGTCCGGTCAAGACCGCCGCCGTCGCCGCGGCGTGCCTGCTGGCCACCGCCTGCACCGGCGGCGCCCCCTCGTCCGAGGGCGGCGGTGACGCGTCCGGACCGCTCCGCTACCTGATCGAGGAGCCGGAGGACGCCGAGACGCTCCAGGCGCTGCGCGACCACGTCGCCGGGTTCAGCGAGGAGTCGGGCATCGAGGTCGAGATCGAGACGCTGCCCTGGGAGACCATGAACACGGTCCTGCAGACCCAGCTGCGCTCGGGTGAGGGACCGGACGTCTTCAACTGGGGGTCCGGTCCCAGCTTCGGCGGCGCCCTGGCCGAGGGCGGGCTGCTCTACGACCTGACCGACGCCTACGAGGAGCGCGGCTGGGAGGTCTTCGACTTCGCGAAGGAGCGGGTGACCGTCGACGGGAAGGTCTTCGGGATCCCCGGCGAGCTGGAGACGATCGGCATCTTCTACAACGCCGACGTGCTCGGCGAGCTCGGCGTCGAGCCCCCGCAGGACCTCGACGGGCTCACGGCGGCGGCCGGCACCATCCGCGAGGCGGGGCTGGTGCCCCTGGCCGCCTCCGACCAGGAGGGCTGGCAGGGCGGCCACTACCTGAGCATGGCGCTGTCGAGCCAGATCGGACCCGAGGGCATGGAGGAGCTGTTCGCCGGCGAGCGCTCCTGGGACTCCCCCGAGGTGGTGTCGGCGCTGCAGTGGTGGAAGGACGCCCAGGAGGCCGGGCTCCTGGTCGAATCCCCGACGTCGGTCGACTACGACACGGCCACCGCCTCGTTCTACGCGGGCGAGGCCGCGATGATCCCCACCGGCAGCTGGCTGGTCGGTGAGCTCGACAGCAACGCCGACTTCGAGGTCGGGTACATCCCCTTCCCGGCGCCGGACGGGGAAGGTGTCTTCAGCAGCGGGCTGGGCTCGGGCCCCTACATCTCGGCCCAGACCGGCAAGGCCGAGGACGCGATCGAGTTCCTGGACTTCCTGGCCTCCGAGGAGCACGCCCAGTGGACCGTGGAGAACCTGGCCACCATCCCGCCGCGGCCGGTCGAGACCGAGGGCCTCGAGGTGTCGCCGCTGTTCGCCCAGGTGCTCGAGGACGTCGCCACGTACGCCGAGGCAGGCGGCTCCGGCTACAACATCGACGTCCTGGTCTCCGACGACTTCAACGAGGCCATGTACGACGGTTTCCAGGCGATCCTCACCGACCAGATGACGCCGCAGGAGGTCGCCGCCAGCCTCGAGGCCGCGGCGCAGCAGTGAGCCGAGGACGGCTGGAGGCGGCATGACCACGGCGCCCGCCCCCGCCCCCGCGCCCGCCCTCCCCTCCGTGGGGAAGCGGGCGCCGGGCCGGCGGCGCCCGGCCGCCCGCGCGGGCGTGTCCGACGCGACCCGGAAGGCGCAGGCCCGGCTCGGGATCGCCCTGGCGGTCCCAACCGTGGTGATCATGGTCGTCTTCCTGATCGTCCCGATGGCCAACGCCGTCTACTACGCGTTCGTCGACTTCGACGGGCTGAACCCCGCCCCGCCCTGGGTGGGCCTGGGCAACGTCACGGAGCTCTTCGGCGATCCG